>NZ_JBMDIS010000170.1:0-4520 GCF_057808775.1 Pseudomonas sp. FG86
CACGGGTGGTTCCCACCAAGGGGGAACAACTTCATTAAGCGACTTCGTGTCGCACTTCCGCCCAATTATTATCAATAGGTACGGCCCCGTCATTGAGGTAGCGCGACAGCGCTGCCCAGCGTTTGAGGCTGTAATCAAATGCTCTGCTGATGGCTGAACCTTCGGGCACAAGATCACGCTGGGCGATCATCCAGGCATGCAGCCTATCCATCACTGGCGCGGCTTTTTCTTGCCGTATTCGGCGCCGTAATTCCGACTCCAGGTCACGCACTTCGCTCTCGATTTCGTACAACAACTGGATGTAACGCAGGGCCTGCTCGGCGAGCTGGCTCTTGTTGGTGGCATGCAATTCGAAAAACTTGCGCCGGGCGTGGGCCATGCAGCCGATCTCGGTCACGCCGAGTTCGAAGCTGGCCTTGTAACCGCCAAAATCATCGCAGACCAACTTGCCTTTCCAGCCTTGCAGGAAGTTGCGAGCATGCTCACCGGCGCGGCTGGGGCTGAAGTCGTAGACGACAGCGGCTGTTTCGCAGAACTGGCTGGTGGCGTAAGCCCAAACATAAGAGCGGTGGGTTTTCTTCGTGCCCGGAGCGAGCATCTGTACGGGTGTTTCATCCGCGTGCACGACCTGCTGCCCGATCACTACGTCACGCAGGGCATCGACCAGTGGCTGCAACTGCACGCCCGTAACGCCGACCCATTGAGCCAAAGTGGAGCGTGGAATCGACAAGCCAGCTCGACCAAAAATCGATTCCTGACGGTAAAGCGGAAGATGATCAGCGAACTTCGCGATCATGACGTGGGCAAGTAATCCGGCAGTCGGGATGCCCTTGTCGATAACTTGCGCAGGTACCGGCGCCTGGATCAGCGTTTCACAGTCATCACAAATCCACTTGCCACGAACATGGCGCTCAACGGTAAACACGCCCGGCGTGTAGTCCAGCTTTTCGCTGACATCTTCACCGATGCGTTTAAGCGCACAGCCGCATGGGCAGTGAGTGTTGTCCGGTTCGTGATGGATCAAGGTGCGTGGGAATTCTGCCGGCAACGCAGTGCGCTTGGGCTTTTGCTTTTTCTCAGTTGTCGCTGGCGCGATTTGCAAGGCCTGAAGCTCGGCCTCAATCGCCGCGATATCGGTATCGATCAGGTCATCCAGCAGGCTGGCCTGCTGAGGATTCATCTGCTCGCTACGCTTGGCAAACTTCAAACGCTTGAGCTGTGCGATCTCGTGGGTCAGCTTTTCGATCACCGTTTGATCGCGGTTGATCTTCTTGCCCATGGTTTCGACCGTTCTGCCCATGGTCTCTACCGTCTTGCCCATGGTCTCCACTTGCGACAGCAACTGCGCAGCGAATGCACGCAGTTGGTCGGGAGTCATTTGATCGAGATTGGGCGAGGAAGTCATGCCGTGGATTTTACCAAAGCAGACCGCCTGCGACAGCAAACCAAGACGCTAATTAAAGTTTTTTAAAGCAGTGTAATTACACCGCCGACGCCAACACGTTGCCAAGGTAGGCCGAGCACCAAGGCCTGAAGTTGCTCAGTATCCAACTGCATTTCGCTGCCTTGTCGAAGGCCTGGCCAGTGAAACTTGCCTTGGTTCAAGCGACGTGCAGCCAGCCAAACGCCGATCCCATCATGTACCAACACTTTCATCCGAGTCGCGCGGCGATTGGCAAACAGATAAGCACAGTGCGGCTTCGCCGCACCGAAGACCTCGATCACCCTGGCCAGCGCAGTCTCGGTACCGGCGCGCATGTCCATGGGCTCGGTGGCGAGCCAAATGGCGTCGATACGGATCATCGCAACACGTCTCGAAGGAAAGCGGCGCAGGCAGCAGCACTATCGGTCGGCCAGTTCACTTTGACGGTGCCGCGTGGGTGCAGAATCTCAATGCTGATATTCGATGAAGGTGGGTGTGCCGTTATCTGCATGGGCAATGGGATAAATGCTGGTTGAAGCGCTGAGCTTTTGTGCGCGTGCACTCGAATCCATTTGTGGACGAGGTTGGCGTTGAGGCTATGGCTGAGGGCGACGCCGGCAATCGAAGCGCCGGGTTGGGCACACTCTTGAATGACCTGGGCCTTGAAGGATTTGGAATAGGAACGGCGTGTTGGCTGCATGACATACCCGCTTAAAAGGCTAGAACTGGTGCCCACTTAAATTAAGTGCACACCATGTCCAAGCGTTGCGGGGTTGGGTAGATGACTTGGCCGGACGCATACGGCCAACCTACTGCGAAACGCACTGCATTACACCGAGAGGGGGTTTGTACGCCTAGTAATAGGATCTGGAGAGTTCCGCGTAGAGGATAGTGGCAGCGGCATTCCTTTCGAGCAGCACGAGCAGATTTTCCAGCCCTTTGTACGTGGTACACAGGCGCGAGGGGATGGTTTGGGGCTGGGTCTTTCATTAGTAAAACGCATCTGTAGCAAGCAGGGTTGGACGATCTCGGTTCAGAACCTACCCGGTGGGGGAGCATGCTTCAGCGTAACCTTGAAAAGCGTTGTTTGACGATTTTTTCACATCCTTTTGACAGGGCCATGATGCCCACCCCCCTAGTGTGGCGAGCGTACCTTCTTGTGGACGCCTCGCCATGTCGAAACCAAATCCCATCGAACTCGAATTTTCCCGTAAATATGACCAAGAGCATGCTCAGCAGTACCTGATTAAACATCAGGATGGCTTGGCTCGGCAGCTGTCGCACTGGCGCGATATTCAGGTGGCGCGCAGGGCTCTACAGCTAGCAGATGAACCCAATTTGGTGCTGGATTTGCCCTGTGGTGCTGGGCGTTTCTGGCCCATGCTTTGCGAGCAGCCCAATCGGGTGATCCTCGCCGCCGATAACTCAGCCGATATGCTCGCTACAGCATGCGCCGCACAACCGCCAGAGGTAGTCTCGCGGGTGAATACCTTTCAGACTTCGGCGTTTGATATTGACCTGGGTGTCAATGCGGTGGACTGCATCTTCTGCATACGTCTGCTGCATCACATTGAATCATCTGAGCACCGACTGGCCATTCTGCGTGAGCTCCATCGCGTTAGCCGCGATAGCGTAATACTTTCGCTCTGGGTTGATGGCAACTACAAGGCATGGAAGCGTCGCCGCCTGGAACAGCGGCGAGCAGATGAAGGCCGGGCGTCACAAAACCAAAACCGATTTGTCGTAGCCAAGTCAGTTATCGAGGATGAATTTAAACAAGCCGGCTTCCGCGTCGTCGATCACCTAGATTTTCTTCCAGGCTACGCCATGTGGCGCACTTATGTGCTGCGCAAGGAGGCCTGAGCCATGGGCGTAATGACCGAAAAAGCATCGCCGCAGCTCATCACTACAGAATTTGATCGCTGGTGGAATAGCTCCGGTATCTGGGTTGAACCGGCCAACAAGCGACGTGGTGGCGAAAGCGGCGTTCAGTTGTTGCAGCAGCGCGATTTAATGCGGCCACCCTTGTACTGCAAGCGTCAGATTGGACATACCTACCGAACTTTTTTGCATCCGTTTGGCCGCCCGACCATCCTGCGAGAACTGCAGGCCTATCGCGCTTTTGCCCGCCTGGGCATCAAGACACCTAACGTCGTTTACTGCACTGCACGGCAGAAACATGGTGCCTGGCAGGCGCTGCTGGTTACCGAAGCCCTGCAAGGCTTTGTCAGCCTAGAGCAGTGGTACGCCGTTGAGAATAGTGCCGCGCTTACGAAGGCTGCACTGATACAACTCGCAACAACCCTAGCACGCTTGCATCTGGCGGGCTGGCAGCATGGTTGCTGTTATCCCAAGCATATCTTCGTCAAATCCCAGGTAAACGAAGGCGGCACGGTGACGGTCGAAATAGCCTTGCTCGATCTTGAAAAAAGCCGCCGACGTCTACGAATCAAAGACGCTGCTCGCCGTGACCTAGGCCAGTTAGGGCGGCACCGTGGAAACATGCCTGAAACTGATCTGTTGTTTCTCCACCAGGCCTATCAGCAAGCGCTGAACAACCCTGCTGGAGTGTTGC
This sequence comes from Pseudomonas sp. FG86, assembly GCF_057808775.1. Lineage (NCBI taxonomy): Bacteria > Pseudomonadati > Pseudomonadota > Gammaproteobacteria > Pseudomonadales > Pseudomonadaceae > Pseudomonas > Pseudomonas sp. FG86. The sequence goes on from NZ_JBMDIS010000170.1 coordinate 3,999, forward strand.
AGCCATGAGCAACATGCCACAGAGCGACGAATTGGATGCCCTCTCGTTGAAAGGTCGCAGCGGCTTTATCCGCATTATTTATGCCACTAGATACTCGCTGGCAGGTTTGCGGGCAGCGTTTCAAGGCGAAGCGGCTTTCAGGCAACTGCTGTTATTAAATGCAGTGCTTCTGCCGCTGGCCTGTGTGGTGGACGTGACCCACAGTGAGCGCGTACTGCTAATGCTCGTGCCGATGCTGGCGTTGGTAGTGGAGCTACTCAACTCAGCCATAGAGAGCACTGTTGACCGTATTTCCCTGAGCATCCACCCACTGTCTAAACAAGCCAAGGATATGGGAAGTGCGGCGCAACTCATTGCACTGATACTGATCGCCCTTACTTGGGGTTTAATCCTGTTATAGCTTCCAATTCTTAAATTATAGAAGGCTACCCATTATGCCTCCCCGCATGCCAGCGTCCGCTGAAGCCTGGCGGCCGCGAAAACTGAGTGCAACACCTGACCTTTCCGGTACGGTGCTGCCCC
>NZ_JBMDIS010000171.1:0-4242 GCF_057808775.1 Pseudomonas sp. FG86
CTGCGCAGCCCAACGCGGGGCAAGCCCGCTCGCCACAACAGGCCCGCTCGCCACAAAGAATGCGGTCGTGTAAGGACTATTCCATATCCAGCTGATGCACCGCTGTCGGGAGCAAGCCCCTTTTACATTTTGTTCGCATTACAGCGTTAGAACCGGGTCTGTACCGCCACCTCAAACGTCCTCGGCGCCCCCAGGTAATACGCTGGCGACACATGGGCAAATTCGGCATACACCGCATTGGTCAGGTTGCGCACCCGGCCCGTCACCGAGGTGCGCGCGTCCACCTTGTAGCGCAGGAAGGTGCCGAACAACGTGTAGGCCGGTACCGTCTGGGTATTGGCATTGTCCGCGTACACTTCGGCGACGTAGCGCGCATCCACGCCACCCTGCCAATCTTCGGCAAAATCGTATGTCAGCCACAGGTTGCCCACTCGCTTGGGCACATTGGTGGGCGTATTGCCCTTGCGCGACACCACCGCACCGCTGGCGATCTTCTCGTTGAACTCGTCATACTCGGCATCTACCCAGGCGAAGTTGCCTTCGGCGAGCAGCCTGGGTGTGATGCGTAATGAACTGGCCAACTCGATCCCCTTGGACGATTGCGCGCCGACCGGGATGCTGTTGTTCGGGTCCAGCGGATCGGTGACGGCAAAGTCCTTGCGCTCGATCTTGTAGGCGGCGACGGTGGCCGAACCGCGACCGTCCAGGTAGTCGAACTTGCTGCCCACTTCCCACTGCTTGCCTGTCGACACGTCAAATACTTGAGTCGTGGTACTCGGCTGCTCGGCGGCGGTGCTGTATTGCACATACACGTTGGCTGAGGGGATGAACTGGTAAGTCAGGCCAACCCGGCCGGTCACCGGCTCCCAACTGCGCGTGAAGTGGCGTGGGTTAGTGGTGGTCACGCTGCCGTGGTTGGTCACGTCCAGGTCTATCGCGTCGTAACGCAGGCCAGTGAGCAGTGACAATTTATCGGTCAGGCCCAGGCGGTTTTCCACGAACAGTGCCTTGGTCGTGACCTCGTTGGTCTTGTCCCTGATAAAGCCGGGTCGTGTACCTGGGATGTCGTAGAAGTGCCCAGGGTCGTAGTGATCAGGGTCCACTGTGCTATTGCCGGCCGCCCTGAGCGGGCTGTTGGTGGTGCTATTGACCTTGTACTCGAAGCCCCCGGACCAAGTGGTCGACAGGCCAAAGACGCGGTCTTCATGACGCAGCTCGAACTGGTTACCGTGCTGTTCGCCCTGGTGGCGCACCTGGTAGGCGGTTGAACGGTTCACCGCACTGTTGTCGGCGTTGTACTGGTAGGTTTCCAGGTTGCGGTAATCGCGTTGGCTGTCCAGGTGGTAAAGGGTGTTTTTCAACGTGGTGCTGTCGTTGATCCGGTAGTCGATGATCGAGCGTGCCCAGAGGGTGCGTTGTTCGTAACGACCGTCGGCGACGTTGTAGTTATTGAAGCGGTTGTGTGTGTCGATCTTCAACTCACCGGCCTTGGGGTTGAGCACGGGCGTGCCCCAGTAAGGACTGTCTTCGTGTTCATCCTGGTATTCCAGGGCCAGGGTGTGGGACAGGTTGGGGGTCAAGTCGCTGAGCAGGGAAAACGCCACGCTCCAGGCGTCGCGCTGATCGCGGTCGATATAGCTGTGGTTGGTGTTGCGGCTGACGTCCAGGCGGGCATAGTGCTGCACGTCGGCGCCTGGCTCGGTGAGCGCATGGTTCAGGCCGAAGGCCATGCCGGCGGTATCGTAGCTGCCATAGGTCAGTTGGCCTTCGGCGGCCTGTTCCTCGCGGCTGGCCAGCTTGGTCACATAGTTCAGCGACCCGCCCACGGAGCCGGCACCGTTGATCAGCGAGGAGGGGCCGCCGACCAGTTCCACTCGATCATAAATCCACGCATCCACTGGCCGCGCCAGGCCGGTCGCCACATTGATACCGTTGAACATCTGGGTGATCTGGCTGCTGGTAAATCCCCGATACGACACAAAACCACCAAACCCTGGCGGTGCACTGGCGTTGACACCGGGCAAGGTGTTGGCGGCGTCGCGGAAGGTCCTGGCGCCATGGCGCTCGATGTCGTTGCGTGTGGCGATGGCCACCGAGGCCGGGGTTTCCCGCACGCTCAGGCCCAGCCGCGACGCCATGCCGCTGGGTTGGTCCAAGGCCAGGCCGGGCTCGGCGGTTTGTTCGCCATCAATAGTGGTTGGGGCCAGCTCAAGGGCCCAGCCGCAGACAGGCAAGCAGCCGAACAGGCCCGCTAACAGGGGTAAATGTTTCATGGTTGAATCCTGAAAAACTTGGCTTGAAACAACGCACGGCCGCCGTACTTCCTCGCGGAAACGGTGGTCAGTGCAGATCAGAAAGCAAAGGGATCAGGCAAAGGCGGGCGGCGCGCGAGGATGGGCCGTTGGCCAGGTAAAGCGGGCGGGGAGGTCAGCGGTGGCGACAATGGCCGGAGGGGGGGCATGAGGCTGTGGCAATACCGCCACATTCAGGCTGGAACTGAATGCCGGGCCCATGCCGCCGGTCGAACACAGCGGGCAACCAAACGCCTTGGACAGGGTTGGCAGGCTTTCATCGGTGGAGTTGGACGGCGTGGGCGCCTGGGTGCGCGGGTCCACCGTACAGAACTGACCACCGAGGCCATTGAGCTGCATCCCGACCATCTGCCCATGCCCGATACTGCACGCGAACACATTGAACAGGACGCAGCAGTAGAGCATCCAGGCAATGATCGAGCGGTCGGCACGGGCAAGTTTCATGGGGCGGCACTTTACCATCAGCCGCCGACGAAATGCCTGCAAAAAATTTCAGGGGGGCTATCCTACTTCGCATCTTTTCAGGGAGAACCACCATGAGCTTCGTCGTTGCACGATGGATCGTCGGCATTTTTACCTGCATCAGCATGGTCCACCTGTATTGGGCCGCCGGCGGCAAACTTGGCAGTCTCGCCGCCATCCCCCAACTGCCCGGCGAATTTGCCAGCGGGCCACGCCCGGCGTTCAAGCCCTCGGCGTTGGGCACTTTCCTGGTGGCGATGGGGTTGGTCGCGATTGCATTGCTGGTGTGCCTGCGGGCAGGGCTGTATTTCTCGCCGGTGTCCCATGGCGCGTTGCAATGGGGGATCAGCGCGATTGCCGTGCTCATGTTTGCCAGGGCGATTGGAGATTCGGAGTTGGTGGGGTTTTTCAAGAAAGTCGGCGGGTCGCGGTTTGCACAGTTGGATACGTGGTTTTATTCGCCGCTGTGTTTGGTGTTGGGGGTGGGGTTGTTGGTGGTGGCGTGGGGGTGATGGGGGAAGGCCTGATCACGTTGTCTCAGGCCCGACAATCAAGGGCGCTGGACGTACAAATTGGACGTGGAACCGGAGATCTTCCTGGCTTTTCCCTGTTTCAGATACTTGTTGAAATCACGCTCCAGAGACTTTTTGTTGGTGTGTGTTTTGTATCTGTGCGGGAACTCACATGCGTAAAATAGTTTTGTCTCCTTTCTACTCCTGTCAACTTTTTTCCTTTTTTCTGACAGGGGTTGTTTAGATGCCCAGCACGAGCAAGCTTGCACAAAAAGTGGTGGCGTTACCACTCTGATTGGTCTTCGAGGCTAGCTCTTTGGAGGTCATCTTTCCAGGCATCGCTAGCTAACCGGTAGATATCAACGAAGAAACCCCGTGGATCGGCTATTTCTGTTTCGTCCCATGCCATTGTTGAGTATTTCTCTGGGGCATTCTCGAAATAAGAGTGAAAGTTAAAGTTTTCGGTTTTTAGTGCGCTGAGTAAACTTTCCATTAATTTATATCTGTGGCGATAGGAAAGTTTGCTGGAAGGGTCCAGGCAGTATTTAAGTATGAGGGCTTCTCTGTCTTTATTGTTGTTGGGGTTGTAGTGTGCGAGCGCTTCCCCCTTGGTTTCCTCTCTGTCGTAAATGTCAAAGACGCCTACGAAATAGTACAAGCTGGCGTCGAAAGGGATATGGTCAGAGTTTGGATGAAATAACATTTTTTATTCCGTGGTTGGAAACAGCGTGAAAGGCGTGCCCTCTTCACGAAATTTTATTTCTGCGCCGTTCATGGATGGATTAAAAATTGGATTGTCTGGGTCCTTTTTATTTGGTCTGTAGCCACTTCCAGCTCCTGGTAGCTTTAAACGCACGATGGTTTTTTTTGGTCGTCGACGCCAGTATAACGGGGTAGTCCCGAATGGCACTTACTTAACCTTCTTCGGATGTCCATTTTTCCTGACCTCGGCCCTT
>NZ_JBMDIS010000172.1:0-4231 GCF_057808775.1 Pseudomonas sp. FG86
GGCAAGTCTTTTTGCTGAGGTTTCACCGGCACCTTGCCCTCATCCGGCTTCACGCCCGGCAAGTCTTTTTGCTGAGGTTTCACCGGCACCTTGCCCTCATCCGGCTTCACGCTCGGCAAGTCTTTTTGCTGAGGTTTCACCGGCACCTTGCCCTCATCCGGTTTACCGCCCGGCAATTGACCCGACTGGGGCAGTACATCAGTGGCTATGCTTCTTCCGGAAAGCAACTCGCGCATGGCCCTGAAGACCAAATCAAGCATGTCAAACAACTTGGTGAGTGCACTGCCATTAACCATCGCATCATTGGGCGCAACTCGGAAACTGTCGCTGCGAGCCGGCGCCTGACCAGTATCTGTCCTGGCGGGTGCCGCGCTTTGATTGACACCGGTTGAAGCTGGGCTACGGTCATAGACCGATTTATCAACATTGACAAAGGGGGCGTTATTGATCGATAGGGACATTAGCAAGTTCCTTATTCAGCGCGGCCTGACGCCGTTAGTTGGCCAGGGTGGCGATAGTCTTTAGGGGCTGCAAACAACAGCGTTGCTTCACAGTCATTACGTTCGTGGAAAGCCACGCCATCGAGTTCCCGAAATCGCGCCTCATATAAGGAAACCAAACGGGATCTTCAGACTTTTCCCCATGACTTACAGAGGAATGCCGCACATCCAGCGAACCAGACACGCATTTAAAGGACACACACGCTAATAATCCGCGCGACACGTCAATCACCGACATACTTCCAGAGACCGCAACGTGCTCTATTGTGTTATTCCGCGCCCACGGGAATAACATCAGGCACCCCGATCAATTACTCACATTAAAAAATGAAAACGACAAAAAGCCTTACATACCGACTTATTTTGAATCTGAAATAGCGCGAACTTTGCTCAATGTTACCGGCTGAGATTACAACTGCCCCTGCCCCACACAAAAACGCACTGCTGCGGGGGGGGGCGAGTGAATACCTACCACCCATAAACACAAAATGCCCCGTACTTTTCGGCACGGAGCATTTACTTTGAAACACAGCACACGCTGACTGGGGCCCCCAGCGGCCCTCAACAAATACTCAAGCGTTACTGCATGACTCAGGATGGGGCATATTGAGCAGGCGACTCACCTGCTCCAGCCCAGTCTCGCGGCGCAGGGCCGTAAACAGCTCGACAGCTTCGGGGTAATTACGCGTCAGCATCGCCAGCCACTGCTTCAAACGGCCCGGCGCCTGGCGTTCGGTCAACTGGGCGACCGACTGGACCCAGAAGTCCTGAAGCAAGGGCTGCAACTGCGCCCAAGTCATTTCCACCACGTCTTCGCCCGCCCGCGCCGCGGCAATCTGCCGAGCCAGGTCAGGGCGCGCTACCAGGCCACGACCGAGCATGATGTCTTCAGCGCCGCTGACTTCGCGGCAACGCTTCCAGTCTTCGACGCTCCAGATATCCCCGTTGGCGAACACCGGCACCTTGACCACGTCCTGCACCCGCGGGATCCACTCCCAATGGGCCGGGGGCTTGTAGCCATCGGTCTTGGTGCGCGCATGCACCACGATATGCGCCGCGCCACCTTCGGCCAGGGCAGTGGCGCACACCAACGCGCCGTCCGGGCTGTCGAAGCCCAGGCGCATCTTGGCGGTCACCGGGATATGAGCAGGAACTGCTCGGCGTACGTGCTCGACGATCTGATTGAGCAGCTCCGGCTCCTTGAGCAGCACCGCACCGCCGCGCGACTTATTGACGGTCTTGGCCGGACAGCCGAAGTTCAGGTCGATCACTTGCGAACCGAGCTCGCAGGCCAGGGCTGCGTTTTCGGCCAGGCATACCGGGTCGGAGCCAAGCAATTGCACACGCAACGGCACACCGGCAGCCGTATGAGCGCCTTGCAGCAGTTCCGGAGCGAGCTTATGGAAATAGGCGGGGGTGAGCAGGCGGTCGTTGACGCGGATGAATTCGGTCACGCACCAGTCGATACCGCCCACGCGGGTCAACACGTCCCGCAGGATGTTGTCGACCAACCCCTCCATGGGCGCCAAGGCAATTTGCATGGAAAACACTCAACAAAAATCGTGGCGCAGTTTACTGGGTTTCCCAGCGCAACCGTTAACCCCCTGTCAGGGCGGGGCCATAACCGTCGAGAAACTCTGTCGGCATACGCTTGGGCTTGCCCGTGGACAGTTCAATGCAGACGAAGGTGGTTTGCGCGCGCAGCAAGGTCGCGCCGTCACGGGGCCGGACGAGCTGGAAGCGCCGGGTCATTTTCAGGCGCTGGTCCCAATCGACGATCCAGGTCGCCAGTTGCAGCTCGTCGCCCTCATAGCCGGCCGCCAGGTAATCGATCTCATGGCGCACCACAGCCATGGCACGGTCCAGGCGACGATACTCGGTCAGGTCCAGCCCCAGGCGCTGGGAGTGGCGCCAGGCACAGCGCTCCAGCCAGGCCACGTACACCGCGTTGTTGGCGTGCCCAAGGCCGTCAATGTCCTCAGGGGCCACCTGCAACTCGATGATAAACGGCGTTGCCAAATCCCAGCCCATGCCTTGCTCCAGTCGATTGATGTCGGCACGGCAGTGTATCAGGCGGTCTGGCGCTCCTGTAAACGACGGCCTGCCAACAGCTCCAGCACGCCTTCGATCACACGCGGATCAGCCAGAACTTTCTGGTGCCCGCCGTGTTCCAGGCGCAGCAGGCGGCTGTCGAACCAGGCGTCATGGATAGCTTGCGAGGCGTTGACCGGAACGAAGGTATCATCTTCGGCGTGAACGATCAGGCCAGGGATATTCATCTGGTAGTGGGCGACATCCAAGTGCTTGAGCGGCATGCCGAACGTCAGCTCCACTTCCTGGATAAACGCCGAGCGTGCCCGCGACGGCAAACCGACCATTCCGGCAAAGCCGCGCAGCACATCCAGGAAGCGGGACGGCGCCGCAATGCTCACCAGCGCTTCAGTGCGCAACCCCAACTGCACCGCCAGCATCGCACTGGCGCCGCCCATGGAATGGCCGACCACCGCGTGCAAGGGCGGCAACTCGGCCGCCGCTTCCAGCATGGCGCGGGCGAACAACAGCACATGGGCCTCACGCCCCGGCGAACGACCATGGGCCGGGCCATCGAGGGCAATCACCGAATAGCCGTTGTCCACCAGCGCGGTGATCAAGCTGGCGAATTGCGTCGGCCGCCCTTCCCAACCGTGCATCAGCAACACCGCCGGCCCTTGGCCCCAACGCAGCGCCGACAGGCCGAAACGCAAGGTGATGCGCTCCGACTGGGCCAGCAGCGGCAATTCCCAATCACGCGGCGGCAGGTCTCGCGGAGTCATGAAGACCCGACGCATTTTACTGGCCACCGTGTGCGGCGCCAGGCGCCCCAAGGTGCCGTTGACGCTACGAATCCATGTGAATGCGCCCATTATGCAACCCCCTTTTCAGCGCACTGCCGACTTGGCAGCACGCAATACACGATCCGACAATTCACCCGGCCCAAGCGCACGAGCCAGGGCCAGGCCACCAATCATCAAGGCCATGTCTGCCAAGGCTTTGTCGGTATCTTCCGGGCTGGCGGCCAACTGTGCGGCCATCAACTCCACATGCTCATTGAGCACCTGGCGAAATTCGTCCGGCAGGCGGCTCATCTCGCCCACCGTCGCCGGGATAGGGCAGGCTTTGGCCGTCGAGTCGCGGTGTTTGCGCGACAGGTAGAACGCGGCCACCAGCGCACGACGCTCTTCACCGGTCAGTTGCTCGTCCATGTCGTCGATCGAAGCTCGACGCTGGGCCAGCAGTTGACTGAAGGCCTCCAGCATCAGCGCATCCTTGCTTTCAAAATGCGCGTAAAACCCACCCACCGTCAGCCCCGCCGCGCCCATGACTTCCCCCACGCTCGGCTCGGCCGGGCCACGCTGGACCAACGCGGCACTGGCGGCCTGCAGAATGCGTTCGCGGGTTTGCGCTTTTTTATCGCTCATCGTGTGCCTCCGTCGTTCATGGGTTGAATATTATTATCATAATAATATTTCGCAAGCGAGAAGCATGACCGCCCGTCCGAACCGGCCGCCTGCAAAACGTTGGAATAAGAGTCAGGGCAAATAGAACAGGCCAGAGGGCAGAAACCCAAACGCCAGACAAACAAAAGGGCCATTCAATAATTGAATGACCCTTAAAAATCCCGCAGAGCGGGTAATCGTGGCGTCCCCTAGGGGACTCGAACCCCTGTTACCGCCGTGAAAGGGCGGTGTCCT
>NZ_JBMDIS010000173.1:0-3189 GCF_057808775.1 Pseudomonas sp. FG86
CCAGGCGATTGGCGCGGCGGTTCAGCTCGGCATAGCTCAGCGACACATCGCCGAAACGCAACGCTGGCGCCTGCGGTGCACGCGCGACCTGCGCTTCAATCAGCTCATGCACGCAACGCTGCAACGGGTAGTCCCGCGCGGTGGCATTCCAGTCCTGCAGCACCTGCCGACGCTCGGTGATATCCAGCATCGGCAAATCGCCCAGGCGCTGTTGGCCGTCATCGACCATGGCTTGCAACAGGTTGACCAGGTGCCGGCCATAACCGTGCACGGTCGAAGCCTTGAAATAGCCATGGGCAAAACTGAAGTGCAGCGACAGGGTCTCGCCGAGGTCCACCAGCACGGTCAGCGGGTAACTCGTTTGTTCATGGGCCTTGGGCACGCCGAAGCGAATACCGCTGCCGCCGCTCTGTTCCAGGGCTTTGGACACCGGGTAGTTTTCGAACACCAGGATGTTGTCGAACAGTGCCGCCCCGCCCTGCCCGGCCCACCGTTGAATGTCATACAGGCCGGTGTGTTCATGCTCGCGCAGCGCCAGGTTCTGCGCCTGGACCGCCTGCAACCAGTCGGCCACCGTGTGTTGCCCGTCCACGGCGCAGATCACCGGCAAGGTGTTGATGAACAGGCCGAGCTGTTGCTCTACACCGGAAAGCTCCGCCGGACGCCCGGCCACGGTGGCGCCGAAAGACACCACCGCCTGGCCGCTATGGCGTTGCAGCAGAATCAACCAGGCCGCCTGCACCAGCGTATTGAGGGTGACCTTATTGCAACGTGCGAAGGCTTCCAGCCGCGCGGTCAGCGATTGCGCCAGGCTGTACCGGTAGTCGCCATAGCCGTCGATAGCGTCGGGCTGGCGGCTGCCCAGGCGAGTCGGCGTTTGCAGCGCGCTCAACTGCGCGCGCCAGAAGGCTTCAGTGGCGTCGGCATCCCGCTGTTGCAGCCAGCCAATGTAGTCGCGATAGCGTCCGCCAGCCTCGGGGACGGCCACGCCGGCATAGCGTTGCAGCACTTCGCCAAACAGACGCGAGTTGCTCCAGCCATCCATCAGGATGTGGTGATAGGTGTAGATCAGCTCATGGCGCTGCTCATCGGTGCGCACCAGCAGCAAACGCAGCAGTGGCGCCTTGGCCAGGTCGAAGCCCTGGCGGCGCTGGGCACGCTGCAGGTTGTGCAGTTCCAGTTCACGTTCGGGCATAGCGCGCCAGTCCAGCACTTCGATCCGCACTGGCGCATCGCGGTACACCACCTGGCACGGCCACTCCAACTGGCCTTCCCAGAAGAACCCCGTGCGCAACACCTCATGGGCCTGCACCGTGGCCTGCCAGGCTTGCTGGAAGCGTGCCACGTCCAGGCCCTCGGCCGTGACGCGGACCTGGTTGATGTAGTCGCCCGCGGCCTGTTCATACAGGGTGTGGAACAACATGCCCTGCTGCATCGGCGACAAGGTGTAGATATCCTCCACGCCCTCGGCGGCCAGCGGCAGCGACTCCAGTTGTGCCTGGTCCAGGCGCGACAATGGGAAGTCGCAGGCCGTGAAGCCGCTGTTGCCCGGGGTGCAGCAGTGCTCTATCAGGGCCGTCAATTCGCGGGTAAACGCCTCGCTCAGCGCTTCGATCTCACGGGCCTCGAACATCAATGGGCTGAAGGTCCAGCCGATCTGCAACTCACCGCCATACACCTGGCCATTGAGGGTCAACCAGTTGCTCAACGGGGTATCGGGGCTCTGCTCGGCGCCGGCAGGTTCCGACGCGGGGGCAAACAGGCCGTCCGGCTGATCAAAACTGCCGTCGAACTGGCCCAGGTAGTTGAAGGTGATACGCGGCTGCGGCAATTGGCTGAAGGCCTGGCGTGTCGACGCATCGCCCAGGTAGCGCAGCGCGCCAAAGCCCAGGCCCTTGTTGGGGATAGCACGCAGTTGCGCCTTGATCTGCTTGATCGAGCCGGCCAGGGTCGCGGCCGGGGTCAGGCGGACCGGGAACAGGCTGGTGAACCAACCCAGGGTGCGGGTCAGGTCGATGTCGTCAAACAAGTCTTCGCGGCCATGGCCTTCAAGCTGGATCAGGCTTGAAGCGTGCCCGCTCCACTGGCAGATCACCCGTGCCAGGGCGGTCAGCAGCAGATCGTTGATCTGCGTGCGATAGGCCGTGGGTGCCTGTTGCAGCAGTTGCCGGGTGTGTTCGGCATCCAGTTGGCTGACCACGGTCTGCGCCAACCGGCCGGGGCACGCGCCGTGCGGATCGCGGCACGGCAAGTCGGTGGCCACGCCCTGCAACTGCTGTAGCCAGAAGTCTTTTTCCGCCTGCATCGAGGGGCCGCGCGCGTGGGCCTGCAAGCGCTCGGCCCAGGCCTTGAACGATGACGTCTTGGCCGGCAGCGTACGTTGGCGATACAGGCTTTGCAGGTCTTCAAGGAATACCCGCCAGGACACGCCGTCCACCACCAAGTGGTGCATCACCAGCAACAGGCGCTGGGAGCCATCGGCCAACTCGGCGAGTACCGCGCGCAGCAACGGGCCATGTTGCAGGTCCAGGCTACGTTGGGCCCGTTCGCAGAGGGCCAGGAGTTCGCTGGCATCTTGTACGCGCTCGTGCCACAGCAGGCTCGCGCTCGGTGCGTCATGGCGCGCGACCCAGCCATCGGCCTGCTGGCTGAAACTCAGGCGCAGCACATCGTGATGCCGGGTGATGGCTTGCAGGGCTGCCGCCAACCGCTCGGCCTCTAGCGGCTGGCGCGGGGTCAGCAGCAGCGATTGGTTCCAGTGATGCGCGTGCGGCAGTTCCCGTTCGAAAAACAGTTGCTGGAACGGCAGCAATGGCGTCAACCCCTGCACCGGGCCCTGGTCGATCACGTGGGCGGTCTGCAACTGCGCCACGCGCGCCAGGCTGCGCACGGTCTGATGCTGGAACAGGGCCTTGGCGCTGAAGTGGATACCTTCGGCACGGGCGCGGCTGACCACCTGGATCGAGATGATCGAGTCGCCGCCGCGTTCGAAGAAATTGTCGTTCAAGCCGACGTGCTCGACCCCGAGTACTTGCGCCCAGATCGCGGCGATCCGTTGTTCCAGCGCACTTTGCGGGGCTTCGTACGGTTGCGCGGCTTCGGGTTTTGGCAGGGCCTTGCGGTCCAGCTTGCCATTAGGGCTGAGCGGCATCTGCTCCAGTCGCAGCCATTGGGCCGGCACCATATAGT
>NZ_JBMDIS010000174.1:0-3168 GCF_057808775.1 Pseudomonas sp. FG86
GCTGTGTTTTGGGGCTGCTGCGCAGCCCAACGCGGGGCAAGCCCGCTCGCCACAGGCGATTCCAGTTTGCTGCGTCACAGCGCCAAGCCGGAGATTTATCGGGACCTGCCACATTTGATCAGTGTCATGTTCGAGATCAGGGTTTGAGACCTTGGGCCAGTTCCACCAGTTGCACGAACTCGTTGCGCAGCCCGAACGGGTCATCGCCACGGGCCGAGCGCGCCAGTGCGGCAGTGTCCTGCAAACTCATGCTGCCAGTGTAGCGGCCATCGCCCTTGAGCTGTTGGGCGAAGGCCGCCACGGCCGCGGAGAAGCGCAGGTCGTCACTGGCCTTGGTGGTTACGTTGCTGACGGGGCGTTCGATCAGTTGGCTGTCACCTCCCGCAGCAGGCTTGTAGCGCACACGCACCATGGCCAGTTCGCCCGTGTTGTGTTCAGCCTTCGGCTCGCGGGTGTAACGCAAAGGCTCCAACCAACCTTTCTCGCCCTTCGGCACAATTTCGTACAGCGCGGTAACCGTGTGCCCCGCGCCGATTTCGCCGGCGTCGACTTTGTCGTTGTTGAAATCCTCACGCTTCAGCGCACGGTTTTCATAGCCCAGCAGGCGATATTCACTGACACGCGCCGGGTTGAATTCCACCTGCAACTTCACATCCCGCGCCACCACCGACAGGGTCGAACTGAGTTGATCCACCAGCACTTTGCGGGCTTCACGCAGGTTGTCGATGTAGGCGTAGTTACCATCGCCCGCATCGGCCAGTTGTTCCATCAAGTGTTCGTTGTAGTTATCCACACCGAAGCCCAGGGTGGTCAGCGAAACGCCGCTTTTACGCTGGTCGACGGCCATTTGCTTGAGGCTGTCGAAGTCGCTGACGCCCACGTTGAAGTCACCGTCGGTGGCCAGCAGGATGCGGTTGATGCCCTTGTCGATAAACCCCTTGCGGGCCATCTGGTAGGCCAGTTCGATGCCGGATGCGCCGGCGGTGGCGCCACCGGCAGTGAGCTGGTCGATAGCACTGCGGATCTTGGCCTTGTCGCGACCGGAAGTCGGTTCGAGCACCACGCGGGACTCGCCGGCGTAGACCACCAACGACACACGGTCCCGGTCGCGCAGTTGATCTACCAGCACTTTCAGGGTGCTTTTCACCAGAGGCAAACCTTCGCGGCGGTCCATGGAGCCGGACACATCCACCAGAAACACCAGATTGGCCGGCGCCAGGTCGGCCACAGCGCGGTCAGAGGCCTTGATGCCAATGCGCAGCAGTTGAGTGCGGGGGTTCCATGGGGTGGCGGCGACTTCGGTGGTCACGCCAAAGGGTGAGCCGTCGGTGGGCAACGCGTAGCTGTAGGGGAAATAGTTGACCATTTCCTCCAATCGCACAGCGCCTTCGGGCGGCAGGCTGCCTTGATTGAGGAAACGTCGTACGTTGGCGTAGCTGCCGGTGTCGACATCGACGCTGAACGTCGAGACGGGCGTTTCCGCCACACGGTGCACGGGGTTGTCCGGCAGGTTTTCGTATTGCTCACGGGGCTCGCTGCGATAGTCCAGCACGGCGGATTCCTGCACGAGCATCGGCGCAGGCATCGCCACGCGCTTGACCAAAGCGCCCGGCACCTGCGCGCTGTGCAGCTCGGCGATGGGCGCAGGCTCAATCGGCTGGGCGACCTCAGGGGCTGACGACAGCCCGCACCCGGCCAGTGTAACCAGCAAGGTAACGGCAAAGCCCTGGGCCGCAGGACGCAACAACAGCAGAGTGTGGGACATGAGCTGAACCTCGTGAATGAATAATCCGTTCACAAGGTCAGACGCAAGCTTAGGGCGGTTCGGGTTAATGCACGTTTACGAGATTGACCCGCCTCTCAACGACAAGGACGATCCGCCGCCGGTGTCGACTGCATCGCCTGGGGGATGGCGTGGTTCGGCGCCTGCAACTCGTAGACAAAGAACGGGCAACGCACGCCCATCTTGCCCTCGACATCACCGCCGTAGACCATGCCGACATAGGCCTCGTACTGCCTGCCCTTTTCAAAGGTGTACACCCGCGACAGCGCCGGGCATTTACTGTAGGTGCTGCCGTAGCTGCCCACCCCCAATTCTTCGCGTACCAACAGGAACGGCTTGCCCGCCGGCACCCGGTACTCGGCCACGATCTCGGCATACACCCCTTCGGCCATGCGGGTCATCCCCAGGTACTCGGCCATCTTCGGCAGCACGCGCGGCGCCATGCCTAACCGAGGCGGTACCAGGGGTGACTGTGGGTAGTTGATGCTCGGCTTGTCACCGTCATAAAAACGCCCGGCCTTGGCCAAGCCTTGCTCATTGCCCACACACCCCACATAGCTGCCGCCACGCACTTCGCCGTTGGTGATCACGCGTAACCGGGCGGTGTCAGTACCGCTGGCAGGCTCGACATAGGCCACCCAGGGTTGACGATTACAAGCGCCCAACAGCAAAAGTGAACTGATCAAGGCGAGGGACTTCAGCGTCATAGACAGGTTTCCATACAGTCAACGGGATGCAGTAGACGGTAAATCTCAGAGATTGATCACGATCGTCTTGGCCAACATATCGCCCAAGCGACGGCGCAGGCCGAACAGTACAAAAAGACCGTCCAGCACTATGAACAGCATCTTCGGAAAATTGCGCAGGAACGACTGGAACAGCGTGCAGTTCGTGGGGTACGGGTAACCCACCACGGCCGTGCGGCACACCCGCTTGCCCAGGCTCTGGCCATTGGGCAAGGCATCGCAAAACAAGTAGTACCCGAAGGCTGAAAACAGCAGCACATAGTGGAGGCCATCAAACAATGCCGGGCCTCCTGCAGAACCCAGATAGAAATAGGCGTAGTCCAGGTTTCTGTTCAAAAACAGCAGGAAAAGCACCACCGCTATATCGATGAAATAGCCGAGCAGGCGCTTGCCTGGGCTGGCGAGGTTCCAGGTGCCAGCGGTCGATACTGATTCGCTCATACAGTCATTTATCCAAAAGTCGAAGAGATGTCATTGAGGCCGGCACATGTTGTACGTGCCCGTTCGCGTCCATACGCTGTGGCTTTAACATCATGGTGTTTGTGGCTGTTCTGTGGAAAAAGTGACGAAAAAGGGGACGGATTTGAATGGCACTTACTTAACAGCTAACCTTCTGATATGACTACAAAAAATGAAAAA
>NZ_JBMDIS010000175.1:0-3056 GCF_057808775.1 Pseudomonas sp. FG86
GGGACCAAGCTCCCTCGCCACAGACCGCTGAAAAAAGTTGTGTAGATACTTATGCCCCGATAGCAGTGTGTCAGCCACTGAATAAGGTGACTGACACACCACCATCGGGGGCAAGTCGAATCGTCGCACCCACCAGCATCGGGAAGCGATGAAAAATCTATTGAATGCTTGATGGATTGTGCCCAGAGCCCTCAAGGCCGCTGCGGTTTCACCGAGGTCCCGAAGGTATTGCCCATGCGCACACTGGTCGCCGCAGGGGTAGACAGCCCCACCTGGTTCGGTGGCCGCTTCTGTACCGGGATATTCTGCGCTTCGCGATTTTTTTGTGCGGCCTTGGCCGCGTTCGGTGCATTCCCCATCTGCTGGCCAAGGCAGCCGTAGTTGGGCGCCTTATACCCATCCACCGTGACTTCCGTGCAGCCATTGGCCGCGGTTTCTGCGTGGGCGAGCAGGGGCATTGCGATACACAGCAACAGGCTGGCGAGGGTTGGAAACAGCTTCATCGGAGCCTCCTGATGGGCCCGAGAGAATGGGCCGGCATGGCGTGAAAGTGTAGTGCAGCGGGCCTCTCGTCACCGTGATGTTTTTTTTGCTATCACCGTAACATCAGGTTCATAAACTGGCCTCAGGATGACGGTTTTCAAGGACACGTCGGCCGTGCAGCAATGCAACGCGGGGGGTGAACAGGGGACTTGGCGGCGCGCCGTATGCGCCCTGGTCTTGCTGTTGCTGCTGACGGGCACGCCGCCCGCCAAGGCAGAGCCCCCGTTGCTGAGCCTGGACCTGCCGGCACAAGACCTGGAACACGCACTGCAAGCGTACAGCCGTGCCACCGGCATGGCGGTGCTGGTCGACCGCGAACTGACGCTGGGCCGGCGCTCCATCAGTGTGCGCGGACGCTTCACGGCACAGGAGGCTCTGGCGATGTTGCTGACAGGGAGTGGCCTGATGGCACGTTATGCACGCAGCGATGCGTTTACCCTGCAACTGCCCGAGGTCAGCCAGCCGCCTGCAACCCGTGGTACGGCGGCACGCAATGCCGCGCGGATCAACAACAGCTACGCCACGGCCTTGCAGCAGGCCATCGAGACCAGCCTGTGCCGCTCGCCGCTGACCCGGCCCGGCAGTTTTCGGGCACTGGTGCAGGTGTGGGTCAACCCGCAAGGGCTGATCGAGCACAGTCGGTTGGTCAGTTCCACCGGCGATGAACAACGCGATGAAGCACTGGTACGCAGCCTGGCAACCGCGCGGGTCGAACGCCCGGCACCGAGTTCCCTGCGCCAACCGGTGACTTTACTTTTGATGCCTGACACAACAGGAACGCGCATGGAATGCACAGCAGCAAACGGAGCCTGGGGCGGATGAAAAATACCGGGCAGAGCACAATGGTCAGCTTGTTCCTGGCGTCCTACGAGGACTTCAAGGTGCGGTTGCGCAAGCGCCTGGGCTCGGAGGACCTGGCCAACGACGTGCTGCACGAAACCTACCTGCGGGTCGACCGCATGGACATGCCGCCAAACCTTCAGCAGCCCAATGCCTACCTGTACCGCATGGCCTTGAACATCGCCGCCGACCGCCGCCAGGCCGACGCGCGCCTGCTGACCGGCAGCGAGGTGGAAGAGCTGCTGCAAAGCGCCGACGAAGTCCTGGACCCGTCGCGGGTGGTGGGTGGCCAGAAAGAAATCCAATCGCTGGTCAAGGCCCTCTACGAACTGCCGGCACGCCGACGCAAGATCCTCATCGCCGCGCGCCTGGAAGAGGCGCCGCACCTGGAAATCTCCCAGCGTTTCGGCATTTCCACACGCATGGTCGAGAAAGAAATCAAGGCTGCCCTGGGCTACTGTGCCCAGCGCCTGGAAAGAAAAGTGATTCAGCGGTTCGGTCCCGGGGCCGGGAAACCGTCTTAGTAGTGAGTCCCTGATAAATCCGTGAGTATTTGCGCGCTTGAATATTTTTAGCTTCTCCACCGCCCGGGAAACACCCGCCAGCCCACTGCACGACGAAGCCCGCGACTGGCTGGTCCTGTTGACCTCGGGCCGCGCTACCGTGGCCGATGCCAAGGCCCTGAAAGCGTGGTGCGCCCAAAGCCCGGAACATGCCCAGGCGTTCGAACAGGCCAAGACGCTGTGGCAGCGTTTGGGCGCAGCGGCCGAACAGGCCGAGCGCCCGCGTCATTTTGGCCGGCGTGCCTTCCTCGGCGGCGCGATTGCAGCGTCGGCGGCGGTGGTGATGGTCAACGTCGGTGTGCCGGGCGGGTTTGCCGGGTTGACCGCCGACTACCGAACCGAAGTCGGCGAACAGCGCCAGGTGTTATTGAGCGAGGGTGTGAGCCTGGAGCTCAATACACAGACGCGCATCAGCCGGGTGGGGCAGGGGATCGAACTGCTCGAAGGCGAAGTCGAAGTCCTCGCCGACGTGGCACAGCCGCTCAAGGTCCAGGCGGGCCAGGGCTGGCTGAGCGCGGCCCAGGCGCGGTTCAACGTGCGGCATACCGATCGCAACGTCTGCGTGACCTGTATCGAGGGGTGGCTGTCGGTGGACGTCGCCGGGCGCAATGTACGCCTGGAGAGTGGCCGGCAACTGACCTACGGCGCGGCGGGCATGGGTGAAGTGACGAGCGTCGATGCCCACGCGGTAGTGGCCTGGCGTGAGCAGGTACTGGTGTTCAACAACGCAACGTTGGCGACGGTGGTGGATGAGATCAACCGATATCGACCGGGGATGTTGGTGTTGCTGAACAAGGAACTGGGCAAGCGGCGAGTGCAGGCGCGGTTCAGCTTGCAGCAGTTGGCGGGGGTGGCGCTGTTGATTCGGGATGCTTATGGGGCCAGGTGTACGGAGTTGCCTGGGGGGGTGGTGTTGTTGAGTTAGTCTGTGTCCGTTCATGTGGTAACGGTTTTTTGATTGTGTACATATCCATTCCTGCGGTAACGGCGGCTGGCGGTTCCGCCCTTACGGCGGGTCACTTTTGGAAAGGCCCAAAAGTAACCAAAAGGCCTTCGCCGGTATGACTCACCCACATGGGTTACAAATCAGTTCACGCACATAGGTAACAG
>NZ_JBMDIS010000176.1:0-2947 GCF_057808775.1 Pseudomonas sp. FG86
GGACTCAAGCACGGCGGGCATAGAAGGCGTCCAACATTTCGGGGTCAGATCAAAATACGCGGACACCATCGCCCTTAATGCTGGAGTTCGGAAGGTGACTTGGCTGGACGCTTACCCAAGATCGCAGATTGCAGGTCATTATTCACGGGACGACCATTACGCAGTAAAGCCGGTGCACCCTCAGCCCATGCTATGCAGTCAGGACCACTAGGCGTGACGGGGGCGTAAACCACGCCCAGCACTGGCGTTGCGTTATGCAGCAATCCGATAGAAATGGCAGAGCCCGGCCGACGATTGAGGAAGTCGCCTGTTCCATCATTGGGGTCAACAACCCAACTAAATGGGTGGCCTGATAGCTCGCAGCCCGTTTCTTCTCCGACAAAATCGCAATTAAGGATGTGCTTCAGTCGCTGTCGCAGAAGTACCTCGATTTCAACATCGACGTCTGCCTTAAAGCCACTGCCCCTTGGGCCGTCTGGTCTATTAAGCTCTGACTCAATAAGTAGGCCTGCTTCGTAAGCAAGCTGCATGACGGGTTCAAGAAGATCGCTCAGCCGCAGTCCTGTCATCAGCTCTTTTCCCAGTAGTTACCCTTGCTGACCAAGCCAAAATCCTCAGAGGAAAATGGCTGCTCATCATCGAACATGCCATTGACCATACACTCCCGACGCAATCCACTCAGCACCCTGAAAAAGCAGGGCTCGCAGAGATGCACCCGATAGTGCTTTCCGTCATGCTGTGATCCATATCCCCATTGGGCTTCAAGCTTGCCGTATTGAAGGCCATAGCCAGGGATACGAGTTCCAGAGCGGCACACGTCGCAGATCACATCCTCAACGACATCGACCAATGCCTGCGACCTAACCTCCATACGCACCTCACGATTACGTTCCACGCGGCACCGGCCGGTTATGGATTCATGCACACCGGCATCATTCGAGCAGCCTCGACTGGCTGAGCATCAGAAACAAGCCAGTAGCTGCTGCCGGTAATGCTGGGAAAAGCTGACCTGGTAAGCGGGCTCATTTGCAAAGCCACCCAGCGAAATGATGTTCGTAGCCTGCGACCCAATACCAGGTTCTGCGCCACCTAACCCAGCATCGCCGATACCCTTGACATGGCCCGAAGCACCCATCGGTTCAGGCCTTGAGTCTGGATTAAATCCAGGCATCTGCACATCTCTCAAAACGGCCAGGTCATCCGGCAAGTCATCTGCAATTCGCTCCGCAAAGCCCTGAAGCTTCGGTTCTGCCAGCATGAATAGCCAAGCCTGGTCATCCGATTCACCTGTGCGTCGCAGTACCCGTCCCAGCACTTGCCGGTAATGCAGTTCGGTGCGGATACGGCTGAGATAGCAGCACACTTGCAGGCGTGGAATGTCGGTGCCTTCGCTGATCATTCCTACGGCGACAATCCAGCGGCAGGTGTTGCTGCGGAATGCATTGATCACTTGCTGCGCATCCGGGGTTTTGTTGGTCACGATACGGCACTCTTCACCCATTGTTTCCAGAGCCTGGGCTATTTGCTGAGCGTGTTCGATGTCGGTAGCCACCACCAAGCCGGCGGCATCAGGCTTGATCTGGCGTAGCTCGTTGAGCTTGCTGTAGCCAAGGTCGAGGATTGGATTGATCACGTCGTCATGGCGCAGCAGTTCCTCATAGGTGACAGGTGACTCCCCCAAAAGCTTGGCGATGCTGGGAAACAGCCTGACGGAGCTATCCGCGCCAAGTTCTTCAGTGAGTTTCACCTTCTGATTATCGAGCAACACAATGCGAGGGGATCGGCACACGCCGTCGGCAATGGCGTCTTTCAAGCCATAGCGGTAATCGCAGATCAAATGCCCTTCGGGCGACGAATAGCGAGCCAAGGCAATGGCCTTGTCGTCCGAACGCCAGGGCGTGCCAGACAGGGCCAACGTGAAGACAGCGCGATCCTGTATCCGGTGCAGTATCTGCTGCCCCCAGGCATTGCTGAGGAGCGGATCGTGGCCGGCGCAATGGTGGATTTCATCGAAGACCACAAGCACCCGGTAGTCATCAAGAAGCTGCCAGAATCCCTCATCACGGTATTCCATGGCCTGATAGGTATAGGCCGCCCCCACGGCACCCATCTGGCCATCGAGACGTCTGCCTAGCACTTCCGAAAAAGTCGAACGAAAACCCTCCACGACCTGGCAGGACGGCGCAAAGCACAGCACCAGGTCAATTCTGTCCTGCTGAAGCAGTCGGCTGGTCAGCTCCGCGGCCATGCGCGTCTTCCCGGCTCCCGGCGTTGCCTGGCAGAAGAAGTGCTGCGTGACGGTAAGGTGCTCCAACGCCTTGGTGATGCAGCTGTTCTGCCAGCTGCGTAGCGATCTGCTCATCGTGGCGCTGCGAGCGTTTTGAGGGTCTTTTCTATGGCGCGTAAATGGCCCAGAAGGCGAGAACTGCGATCCCTGGCCTCCAGGTAATCGCCTTCAACCTTGTCGCGCAAATGCGGCATCTCGTCCAGAAGCAGCTTGAATCGCTCTGCCTCGCCCATTGAAGTGAGAAAGTCCAAGCGGATTTCCTTGTGGAGCGCCTCCAACTGCAAATCCGTATTGGCCGGCAAAGCCTCCACGTCGCGTACCGCCGTGTCTGGTTCGGGCACTCCGGCAGCCATAAGGCTGCTCTCAAAACCGTTGTCGATCAGTTCCAGTTGTAGGTGTGCCGGAATCGGCTGCAGGTGGTAGACCTGTCCTCGGACACGACGGTCCTCGTCCAGTGCAACCCAGCCCGCGCGCACTAGTCGACGGATCTGCTCATACACATAGCGTCGCACATCGGCGATACGGAAATGTGTGCCATTCAGGCGAGCAGCATAGGCATCGCGCAGTTCACGGGTCGTAAAGGTTGTACGCCCTGGCTCCTGAAGCGTAAGCGCTCCATAAACCCCACCTTCAAATGACCCAAGTACGACCTGATGCTGT
>NZ_JBMDIS010000177.1:0-2639 GCF_057808775.1 Pseudomonas sp. FG86
CTGCGTATTTCGGCCCATCGTGACCGCCCGTTTCGGTACATCGTGACCGCCCATTTCGCTAACGCGTGACCGCTCATTTCGCTAACAACGTGACCGATTTTCCGCCTGTTCCGAAACAGCCGGTCACGCTCTTACCGAAATGACCGGTCACGTTGTTAGCGAAATATCCTCCACTGCGTTGCGCATGACCTGACGCACCGCCACCCTCAGTCCCATTTCGGGGAATCGAAGGATGGCGGCGCAGCGAGTAGCCATGCGTAATATCAAAGAATGCCTGCGCCTCAAGTTCGAGGCCGACCTGTCCCACGAGAAGATCGCCCGCGCCTTGCAACTGTCCAAGGGCGTGGTCAGCAAGTACATCAAGGCGGCGCGCGACACCGGCATCGAGTGGCCCGCGCTGGCTCTACTGGATGAAGCGGCGCTTGGCGCCGCCCTGATGCCGGCCGCCAATGTCGTGCACTCACGCGGCGGCCGCGTGTTGCCCGACGTGATCACCCTGCACCGCGAACTGCGTCGCAAAGGCGTGACGCTACAACTGCTGTGGGAGGAATACACCGCCGCTCATCCCGACCAGCCGACCTACCGCTACACCCAGTTTGTCGAGCATTACCGCTGCTACGCCCGTACCCTCAAACGTTCGATGCGTCAGCAGCACCGCGCGGGTGAAAAGCTGTTCATCGACTATGCCGGGCCAACGTTGCCGGTGATCGACGCCGCCACCGGCGAGATCCGCCAGGCGCACATTTTCGTCGCGGCCCTCGGTGCCTCGAACTACACCTACGCGTGCGCCACGCCGGGCGAAACGCAAGTGGACTGGCTGACGGCGTTGAGCCAGGCCCTCGGCTACTTCGGTGGCGTCCCCGAAATGATCGTCCCGGACAACCCGCGTGCCCTGGTGGCCCGTCCTGACCGTTACGAGCCGGGTCTGAACCGTGCGGCACTGGAGTGCGCCCAGCACTACGGCGCCATCATGCTCCCGGCGCGCCCGCGCAAGCCGCAGGACAAAGCCAAGGCAGAGGTGGCGGTGCAGGTGGTCGAGCGCTGGATCATGGCGCGGTTACGGCATCAGCAGTTCTTCAGCCTGCATGCCCTCAATCAGGCCATTGCCGTCTTGCTGGAGGACTTGAACCGACGCCCGTTCAAAAAGCTCGACGGATGCCGGCGGGACTGGTTCGAGCAGCTCGACCAGCCGGCGCTGAAACCGCTGCCGGCGCATCCTTATGAGGTGGTGACCTTCAAACGCTGCAAGGTCAACATCGACTACCACATCGAGGTGAATGGCGGCTTTTACAGCGTGCCCTCGGCCTTGGCCCGGCAAAGCGTCGACGCCCGAGTGAGCGCCCATACCGTCGAAATCCTGCATGGACACCGGCGAGTCGCCAGCCACCTGCTGCTGCAACGGCGCGGCGCCTACAGCACCCAGAGCGAACACATGCCGGCCTCGCACAAGGCCCATCGTGACTGGACACCCCAGCGCCTGCTCGACTGGGGCGAGCGGATCGGCCCGCACGTCCGGCAGATCGTCGAACATCAACTGACCCACAAACCCCATCCGGAGATGGGCTACCGCTCCTGCTTGGGTCTGCTCTCGCTGGCTCGCCACTATGGCAACGAGCGCCTGGAGGCGGCAGCCAGCCGCGCGGTGCAACTGCGTGCACTCAACAGCCGCACCGTGCGCAACCTGCTCAAGCAAGGGCTCGACCAGCAACCGCTGCCCAAGACCACCGCCGCCGCTCAACCCGCCCGTCACGAGAACGTGCGCGGTGCTGACTATTACACCCAAAAGGAGCTGTTCAATGATGACGCAACACACGCTTAACCAGTTGCACCACCTGCGCCTCAGCGGCATGGCCACTGCGCTGGAAGAGCAATGGACACTGCCGGCCTGCCACAGCTTGAGCTTCGATGATCGGCTCGGTCTGCTGCTTGACCGCGAACTGGCCTGGCGCGACAACAAACGCCTGGAACGGCTGCGCAAACAAGCCAAGCTCAAATACGCCGGTGCCTGCCTGGAAGACCTCGACCGCCGTCCGGGCAGAGGCCTGGACGAACGCCAGCTCGCAACCCTGGCCAGCGGTGACTGGATCCGCCAACAGCACAACCTGTTGCTGACCGGCCCAACCGGCGTCGGCAAAACCTGGCTCGCCTGCGCTCTGGGCAACCAGGCCTGCCGCCAAGGCTACAGCACGCTATACCTGCGCACGCCACGCCTGCTGGAACAACTGCGGATCGCTCATGGCGACGGCAGCTTCGGCCGCACGTTGCAGCAACTGGCGAAGGTCGACGTGCTGATCCTGGACGACTGGGCGCTGGCACCGCTGGAAGAAAACGCCCGGCACGACCTGCTGGAAGTAATCGACGACCGCGCCGGCTTGCGGTCGACGGTACTGACCAGCCAACTGCCGGTTGATCACTGGCACGGCTGGATCAACGACCCGACAGTGGCCGACGCCTTGCTGGATCGGCTGGTGCACAGCGCGTATCGAATCGTGATGAAGGGTGAGTCGCTGCGACGTAAAAAGACGGAAGAAGAAGCGGCATCGTGACCGATGCGGTTAGAATTTAGACCCCGCGCAATCGGGTGGAGAAACCGGTCACGTTGTTAGCGAAATGACCGGTCACGATGAGCGAAATACGCA
>NZ_JBMDIS010000178.1:0-2591 GCF_057808775.1 Pseudomonas sp. FG86
GGGCAGCACCGTACCGGAAAGGTCAGGTGTTGCACTCAGTTTTCGCGGCCGCCCTGTATGACGAGGAGGGGGTTGTTATAAAAAGGCAGTTTTAATAGGGTGGTGGGTGGCAGGGTGATTATTGTGTAAGTGTATTATTTTTGTTTTAGTGGCGTTGCGTGGTGAGCTCCAGTGACTTTTTTATCTTCTGCGTCAAACAATAGCCTCGATTTCGCACTGAACGAAACAAGCGCTCGCCGTCGTTAACCCGTTTGAATTTTTCCTGGAGGCGGCTAAGGCACATTTCCAGACCGCGATACAGTTCAGGTTCGCGCCCGATGTTGCGGATCAGTTCCTCTTTGCTGACCACCCGTTCTTCATGGTGGAGCATCTTCTTGATCAGCGCCGATTCAATCGTGGTTAATGAAATACGCAGGCCACCTTTAACCAGTATCCGATCCTGTTGTGTCAGTAACCAAAAGTCCGGCGTGTGCAGCGCGGTGAAGTCAGAGTTGTTTTCCTGGAGATTGCGATGTGTCTTAGTGTTGGTAAGTTGAGATTTTAAGTGGCTGTCACTGGACGGTTGTGCAGCAGCCTGCAGGCACGGTGTTGACGGGGTAGTTGAGAAGTTGAGTTTATCAATGACAATGTAGTGACTTGTCGGTGGGGTGAAGTAGTGGTTGTGATGCAACGGAGTGTCGATCACCGCAGACGTTAGCGTAGCCCTCACGGTATTGTCCCGTAAAGTATAAGTGTGGTCGCGATAGGTTAACTCGACGTTGGGTGCAAAATCCTGAAGCGCAATAGGCACAGGTGCGGGCGAGAAGGCGTGCTTTTTGAGTGAGCTCATCGTGTTCACCGTTATCAGTGGGAGGAGAAAACTATAAACTTTCAGCGGGCGAGTAATAACCGCCCTGAAAGTAATTAAAAGGCAGGTTTTTGGCGAGCATGGCACTGTCGGCAAATTCAACCTGTTCCGCGATAAATGACACTCGCGTGACGCTTATCAGCTCTAACATACGGTCGTAGAGCCGATTGAACAGGTCGGAGTGCGTATTTAGGCTCAAACGGATGGCTGTGTCCGGAAAGGGCATTTTTATATAGTCATAGAGCTTGAGTTCTATCAGCAGGTCAGTCGGCTTTGTATCGAGTTTGTAGTTATTGTAGGCAAGTTTGATACCGCTGCGGTCTTTCAGGGTATAAAGCTGGCGCACCATGGCCCTGCGCTCCACTGGACTTGGCAATGCGTCCAAGGGGTTTTCTACGCTGATGACGAGTTGCTGTTTGTACTGCTCCAACGTATCGGAAGTTTGGATTAACTGCTTGA
Source organism: Pseudomonas sp. FG86 (assembly GCF_057808775.1). NCBI lineage: Bacteria > Pseudomonadati > Pseudomonadota > Gammaproteobacteria > Pseudomonadales > Pseudomonadaceae > Pseudomonas > Pseudomonas sp. FG86. Next base: position 1,307 of record NZ_JBMDIS010000178.1, read on the forward strand.
GCATGTCTGGGCACATCAGTGCCGATTGGTCAATGCGCAGGAACTTATGCATGGCCGGGTAACGCGAAGCCGCTGGTAGTTTTCGGGTCGCGCTCGTTGAACGTGGCGTCAACAGTTGCAAGGCCTCACGATAGGCACATTGCAGTTGTTCGCGGCACATCGGATGCAGCTCATGCGCATGAGTGAGCAAGTTGGTCGTGCTGTAGACGCGAGTTTCACTTCCCCATAGCGTGCAATTTCGCTCAACTATCGCCTGCCTCAGGAACTTGAACTCGGCAATGCCTGCAGGTGATATTTTCTCGCTATTCACGATTCGACCTCTCCTTGACAGGGTACAGATGGTTGGCAGAAATAATCCCGCGGCTTAATTTATAGCCGTAGCCTCGAATATTCTGAATGATGTTTTCGCCATATTGCGCCTTGATCTTGCTGCGCAGGCGGCTGATGGATTTTTCCAGGGCGCGGGAATCGTAGAACTTGGTATTGAGGCCCATGACCGCGGCGATTTCATCGTGACTGAGCAGTCGCTTATGAATCAGTGCTTCGAGTACCTTCATTTCAACGAAGGAGATCTCTAACTTTTGGCCGCCGCCGTAAATGCACATGCGGTCCTGGTCGAGGATCAGTTCGCAAGAATCCGACCGATACGTTTCATTCAGAAACGCATCGACTAAATCGATTTTTTTCTCGGGGGAAGTTTCGACTACTTTGATGCAGTAATCGGCGCCGGCCAAATAATATTTGGTCTTGCTCTGGGTGGACGCAAATGTCACCACGACACATATGATGCAACCCGGATGTTGGGTTCGTGTCTTCTTTATGATGTCCAGAGTTTGATGGCTGGCAGAGGGCGTATCGATTTCTATAATGATGGCGCGGTAATTGATGGGGTCATCCAGCGAGTCAACTAGTTGGCCGTAGCTACGTGTATCGACTTTTAAATCATTCGGTACAGTGCGAACTATAAGCGCTCTAAAATCCTCGGTTTTAGACGGAGTCCGTGCAGTAGCGAGGACGTTGGAAAAATGCATCACCTACTCCCTTTTCCGGCATGCAAGGTCGACAGTTCAATCGCTGCTAGCGTTTAGATACTAATCGAATTGATTACGGAAAAACGTGACAAATTTTAACATTCGTCCGTTTATTTTATAGGAGTGAACGCGGTGAGCGGGGGGGCGCGCGGGGGTGTTTGTGCAGCTGTAGACATATGCTAGTGCAGTTTTTTAATGCGGGCGGCCGCGAAAACTGAGTGCAACACCTGACCTTTCCGGTACGGTGCTGCCCC
>NZ_JBMDIS010000179.1:0-2358 GCF_057808775.1 Pseudomonas sp. FG86
GTGCGACACGAAGTCGCTTAATGAAGTTGTTCCCCCTTGGTGGGAACCACCCGTGTCACCGGGTGAATCTAGAAGGCTGAATCAAGAGCGCCTTCGACAATGTTACGAGGCGCCGCAAGGTGCGGGGTACCAATCGTGAGAGGCGTACCCTTCTGGCAGCCATGGCCGGACAAGTGCTAGATAGTTGGTATGGTGAACACACGTGAATCTGCGCAACGATCGTTAAATTAAGCGAGCGGAAATGGCTTACACGCTCGAACCAAAATGGTAATGGAGGTGGGAACTGCGTCTTTCTACTACGCATTCGTGACCCACATGCCTCCCGGTCGATAGCAGGCACCTAACCCGACGCACTTCAGTAAGCGGAACGTGGAAATCCCGTATCGCTCCCGTCAGGGAAAGCCGTTTGTAAAAATTGCCCATGGCGGTGCGGGCGAAGGAACGAGGAAAAAGCGAACGCCGTCCTGTAATGGGTTGGATAGAGGTTGAAACATCACTTCACGCGAAAGCGGGCAGACGTCCTCATGGTCTCTCTTCACACGAGAGTAGGTAGAACCCTTTCAACGGAAGGAGAGCAAATGAACGCAGCAGCATTGGCGTGTGCACCTTCCGGCACGTCGTGGGACAGCATCGATTGGATCGCCGTACAACGTCGTGTCAGAGGGCTGCAAGCGCGTATTGTGAAGGCTGTACAAGATGGCAGACATAACAAGGTGAAAGCCCTGCAATGGCTGCTGACTCACTCGTTCAGTGGCAAGGCATTTGCTGTGAAACGGGTGTCTGAAAACAAAGGCAAAAATACCCCCGGCGTGGACAAGGTTACTTGGAATACGCCTAGGGCCAAGCTCGGCGCGATAGAGTCGTTGACGCGGCGAGGTTACTCGCCGCTCCCGCTTCGGAGAGTGCTTATTCCGAAGAAAAACGGCAAAACGAGACCTCTTGGAATTCCCGCGATGAAATGCCGGGCCATGCAGGCGCTTCATCTGCTGGCTCTGGAACCGATAGCGGAAACTACCGGCGACCCGAACTCTTATGGGTTCAGGCCGGAACGCTCAACTGCGGATGCCGTCGCACAGTGCTTTGGTGTGCTGTCACGAAAAGCAAACGCGGAATGGGTGTTAGAGGGCGACATTCAAGGCTGTTTCGACAATATCAGCCATGACTGGTTGATCGCCAACATTCCCATGGACAAGGCGATTTTGCAGAAATGGCTCCGGGCTGGTTATGTCTACCAAAAGCAGCTATTCCCCAGCCACGCCGGAACCCCGCAGGGAGGCATCATATCCCCGGGGTTGGCGAACATGACGCTGGATGGGTTGGAAGCGATGCTGGCGAAGAGATTTCCCAACGCGAAGTGGACAGCCCGAAAAATGCGCGTGGTGCGTTATGCAGATGATTTCATCATCACTGGTTGTTCGAAAGAATGGCTGGAGAATGAAGTCAGGCCCGCCGTGGTTGAATTTCTGGCAGAGCGTGGACTTGTCCTCTCTCCGGAAAAAACCAAGATAACGCACATAGGGGACGGGTTCGACTTCCTCGGATGGAACCTGCGCAAGTACAACGGCAAGCTCCTGATCAAGCCGTCCAAGGCGAACATCGGGGCTCTACTTGCCAAGCTGCGAGAGTTGATCAAGACCAACAAAACGATACGACAGGCTAACTTGATAGGTTTGCTCAACCCGGTTCTACGGGGCTGGGCGAACTATCACAGTCATGTCGTCGCCAAGAAGGTCTTCAACCAGGTGGACAGCGCAGTGTGGGAAATGCTCTGGCGATGGGCGGTACGTCGCCACCCTCGCAAGACACGCCGATGGGTGAAGGATCGGTATTTCAAAGTACAAGGGGCGCGCCGTTGGGTGTTCTCGTGTACTGAAAAATCCGCCGATGGTCGGAAGCGTCAGTACACGCTAGTAGACGCCTCAGACACACCGATTGTGCGACATATCAAGATTAAGGCTGCTGCCAACCCTCACGACCCTGCATGGGATGAGTACTTCGAGTCCCGCTGGGGCAAGAAGATGCTCACTTCCGTTAAAGGTCGAGCCAAGCTGTATCGGGTATGGGTGCAACAGGGCGGCAGGTGCTGCGCCTGCTTCAAGCCGGTGACCAAAGACACACCGTGGCACAGTCGCCATATTGTGAAGCTAGGTCATGGCGGGACGGACGCTGCGGCTAATCTTGAGATTTACCACCTGCGTTGCCCACGAGATGTGCAATTTGCCAATGTCGACGATGTATAACCGGGTGCCCAATGGCGCCTTAGCAGAGGCTTGAGCCGTGTGCTGGGAAACTCGCATGCACGGTTCTTAGGGGGTTGGACGCGGGCAACCGCGTCTGACTACCCGACAACCAGATCCG
>NZ_JBMDIS010000018.1:0-107904 GCF_057808775.1 Pseudomonas sp. FG86
CGAGCAAGCTCGCTCCTACAAAAAAGCCTTAACTGAACGGCATTAGGGCAAGCCCTCTCCCATATTCAGCCCGCGTTTATTCAGCTGAAAACCGAGTCATAGGCAAACAACGCTGGTGCCCCACCGGTATGCAGGAAAATAATCGGGCCATCTTCAAAGCGCTGGCGCCCGATACCGTCCAGCAAGCCGGCCATGGCCTTGCCAGTGTAGACCGGGTCCAGCAGCAGGCCTTCCTGGCTCGCCAATAGCTTGACCGCCGAAAGGGTGCCGGCGTTCGGTTCGCCATAACGAGGGCCGAAATATTCGTCCCACAGAATCACCTTGAACGCGTCGGGGATGTCCACGCCGAGCAACTCGGCCGTGCGTTCGGCCAGGCCCTGCACTTTCGGCAACTGCGCTTCCTCGGTGCGCGACACCGTAACGCCGATTACCGGCAACTTCGGCAGCACTTCGCTTAAGGCCAGTGCCAGGCCGCTGTGGGTACCGGCGCTGCCGGAGGCCAGCACCACGGCGGCAAACTCGATCCCGCTGGCCTCGATCTGCCCGGCCAGTTCCAGGCCGGCACGCACGTAGCCCAGGGCGCCGAGTGCATTGGAGCCGCCGATGGGGACGAGGTAAGGCTTCTTGCCGTTGCTGCGCAGGCGGTCGGCGAGGGCGTTGAGTTGCTCGTCGACGTTGTCGAGGTTCTCCACCAACTCGACCTTGGCGTCGAACAGCTCCAGCAGCAGGCGGTTGCCGTTGCCCAGGTAGTTGGGGTCTTCGGTGCCGGTGGGGTTTTCCAGCAGGGCGACGCAGCCCAGGCCGAGCTTGGCGGCGAGCGCGGCGGTCTGGCGTACGTGGTTGGACTGGATGGCGCCAGCGGTCACCAGGGTGTCGGCCCCCTGGGCGAGGGCATCGGCGGCCAGGTATTCGAGTTTGCGCAGCTTGTTGCCGCCCATGGCCAGCGGCGTGGTGTCATCGCGTTTGACGTAGATATCGCGTCCCAGCCAGGTCGACAGCCGCTCGAGTTTTTCCAGGGCGGTGGCACCGCCCAGCAGTTCCAGACGGTTAAAGCGGTCGAGCTGTTGTTTGATCATGGCTACGCACGGTTGCTAAGTGATGGAGGGACTATAGGCAGGCACTTTTCATCGGGCAACCGTCAATCGCATATGCCGGAAGGTTCTTAGCATCACACCATTGGTTCTTAAGGGCGGCCGGGGTGCATACCGTAAAGTGATGGCCATTTCGTCAGGAGTGAATACCGTGAGTGAGCGTTCCAGTCATTGGCAATTACAGACCATCGTCAGCCAACTGCGCGGCGCCCGTGACCAGTGGCGTGCGCGCAATGGCCGTTTGAGCGGCGAGCACGGCGGGCGTGAGCTGCCCTCGCGCGAAGCCGTGGCGCAGATTCTCGAAGCGCTGTGTGGTGCGCTGTTCCCGATGCGCCTGGGGCCGGTGGACCTGCGTGAAGAGAGTGAAGATTTCTACGTCGGGCATACCCTCGATGTTGCCCTCAACGCCTTGCTCGCTCAGGCGCGCCTGGAACTGCGCTATGCCGCCCGGCAAAGCGGCCAGGACGACAGCGACGTCGACGCCCTTGCCATCCGCCTGATCCAGGACTTCGCCCTGGCCTTGCCGTCCCTGCGCAGCCTGCTCGACACCGACGTGCTGGCCGCTTACCACGGCGACCCTGCCGCGCGCAGCGTGGACGAAGTGCTGCTGTGCTATCCGGGGATCCTCGCGGTGATTCACCATCGCCTGGCGCACCATCTGTACCGGGCCGGCCTGCCGCTTTTGGCGCGGATCAGCGCGGAAATCGCCCACTCGGCCACGGGCATCGACATTCACCCCGGCGCGCAGATTGGCCCAAGCTTCTTTATCGACCATGGGACCGGCGTGGTGATCGGCGAAACCGCGATCATCGGTGAGCGGGTGCGCATCTACCAGGCCGTGACCCTTGGCGCCAAGCGTTTCCCGGCAGATGAAGATGGGCAGTTGCAGAAGGGCCATCCGCGCCATCCGATTGTCGAGGATGACGTGGTGATCTATGCCGGGGCGACGATCCTCGGGCGGATCACCATCGGCAAGGGTTCGACCATTGGCGGTAACGTGTGGCTGACCCGCAGTGTGCCGGCGGGGGCGAATATTACGCAGGCGAATTTGCAGCATGATGATGGGGCGCAGAAATAGCGCCGGTCTTGAAAATCACACACAACCCTGTGGGAGGGGGCTTGCCCCCGATGGCAGTGGTTCAGTCAATGCATCTGTGACTGACACACCGCTATCGGGGGCAAGCCCCCTCCCACATTTTGACGGCATTCCACACGGAGGCCGTATTTCAGTCAGTAATCGCTGAACGATTTGCCTCTCCCACCCGTCATATCAATCCTTGAGCTGATGTAGGAATCCCCTACCACTCGGCCCTGCGATTAGTCCCAGACTGCCTATCCATGTTTAACTTGAATGCTCGTTCAAGTTAAACCGGTGGTTCGCTGCCCGCTCACAACAGGAGGCTTACCTTTGCTGAGTCCGTTATTCACAGCCACATCCTTCACCCTCGGGGTGCATCGTTCATGAGTGCATCGTCCACCCCAGCCAGCGGCCTGGTGCGCATGAATGCGCCCGTCTTCTACTTTGCCGCGACCTTCATCCTGCTGTTCGGCATCACTGTCATCGCTATCCCGCAACAGGCTGGTGCCTGGCTGCTGGCGGCGCAAAATTGGGCGGCCAATACGGTCGGCTGGTACTACATGCTGGCGATGACCCTGTATCTGGTCTTCGTGGTGGTCACCGCGTTATCGGGCTACGGCAAGATAAAACTCGGTGCCGACCACGACGAGCCCGAATTCAGTTACCTGTCCTGGGCCGGCATGCTGTTCGCCGCCGGCATCAGCATCACGCTGTTTTTCTTCTGCGTTTCCGAGCCGCTGACCCACCTGGTGCAACCGCCCCAGGGCGAGGCGATGAATGCCGATGCCGCGCGCCAGGCCATGCAGATTCTCTTCCTGCACTGGGGCCTGCATGGTTGGGGGGTGTTTGCCTTTGTCGGCATGGCCCTGGCGTACTTCGCCTACCGGCATAACCTGCCGCTGGCCCTGCGCTCGGCGCTGTACCCGCTGATCGGCAAACGCATCAATGGCCCTATCGGCTATGCGGTGGACGGCTTCGGCATCATCGCCACGGTGTTTGGCCTGGGTGCCGATATGGGCTTTGGCGTGCTGCACCTCAACTCCGGCCTCGACTACCTGTTCGGCGTTGCCCACACGCAGTGGATCCAGGTCGGCTTGATCACCTTGATGATGGGCGCGGCGATCCTCGTCGCCGTGGCCGGCGTCGATAAGGGTGTGCGGGTGATGTCCGACATCAACATGCTGCTGGCCTGCGCGCTGCTGCTGTTCGTGTTGTTTGCCGGCCCCACCCAGCACTTGCTCAACACCCTGATCCAGAACATCGGTGATTACCTGGGTGCGCTGCCGACCAAGAGTTTCGATGTGTACGCCTACGACAAACCGAGCGACTGGCTGGGCGGCTGGACGGTGTTCTACTGGGCCTGGTGGATCGCATGGTCGCCGTTCGTGGGCCTGTTTATCGCACGGATTTCCCGTGGCCGGACCATCCGCGAATTCGTGTTCGGCGTGCTGCTGATCCCGCTGGGTTTCACCCTGGCGTGGATGTCGATTTTCGGCAACAGCGCTATCGACCAGGTGCTCAACCACGGGATGACCGCGCTCGGTCAGTCGGCCATCGATGACCCCTCGATGAGCCTCTACCTGCTGCTGGAAACCTACCCGTGGAGCAAAACCGTCATCGCGGTCACGGTGTTTATCAGCTTCGTGTTCTTCGTCACGTCGGCCGACTCCGGCACGGTGGTGCTCTCAACCCTGTCGTCCAAGGGCGGCAACGCCGATGAAGACGGGCCGAAATGGCTGCGGGTGTTCTGGGGCGCCATGACCGCGCTGGTCACCAGTGCGCTGTTGTTTGCCGGCAGCATCGACTCGCTGAAGTCGGCCGTGGTGCTGACCTCATTGCCGTTCTCGCTGATCCTCTTGCTGATGATGTGGGGGCTGCACAAGGCCTTCTACCTCGAATCGCAAAAGCGCATCGCTCAGTTGCATTCGCTGGCCCCGGTGTCGGCCTCGCGCAAAGGCAAGGGCGGTTGGCGCCAGCGCCTGAGCCAGGCGGTGCACTTCCCATCGCGGGACGAGGTGTACCGCTTCCTCGAATCGACGGTGCGCCCGGCGATCGAAGAAGTGACAGCGGTGTTTGTCGAGAAGGGGCTCTCGGTCGTGACTCAGCCCGATCCTTCCAACGACAGCGTCAGCCTGGAAATCGGCCACGGCGAGGAGCACCCGTTCATCTACCAGGTGCAGATGCGCGGCTACTTCACGCCGTCGTTTGCCCGTGGCGGCATGGGTTCCAAAGAGATCAACAACCGTCGCTACTACCGCGCGGAAGTGCACTTGAGCGAGGGCAGCCAGGACTACGACCTGGTGGGCTACACCAAGGAGCAGATCATCAACGACATCCTCGACCAGTACGAGCGGCACCTGCAGTTTTTACACTTGGTTCGCTAGCCGTTTGTGGGAGGGGGCTGGCCCCCACCCACAAAAAACCGCGCAAGGCCCTGAATTCACGGGCTTTCTTAAATTTAATTTCATCCGCCTGCGCGCCGTTTTGACGCGTAACTGTCATCTGGCCACTGCGTAATTGTGTGAAGCGTTTGACGCTTTCATTTCAGAACAGTGACGGAGACCGGTACCCATGAAGACGTTTTTAAGCCCTGTGGTGGGAGCCGCCATGGCGAGCTTTATGCTGTCTGCCCATGCCGATTTTATCGATGACAGCCACGCCGACGTGACCCTGCTCAACCGCTACCTCAACCAGCAGGGGCGTGACGTGGTTGGCAGCAATGCCAAGGCCCACAGCATTCGGGATTGGGGCCAGGGGTTCGAGTTCAACTTCAAATCGGGCTATACCGAGGGGCCGGTTGGCTTTGGCTTGGACCTGCAAGCGTTCTACGGCTTGAAGCTGGATTCCGGCGGCGACCTCAACGACAAGGACCACCAGGGCCGCTACCCTGGCAGCATGTTCCCGCTGGACAACGGCAAGTCCGCCGACCAATTCGGTGTGCTCAGCCCGACCTTCAAGATGCGCTTTGCCAAGGATGAGTTGCGCGTTGGCACGCTGTACGGCAACAACCCGGTGCTGGCCAACACCGACGGGCGCCTGTACCAGCAGACCAACACCGGTGTGCAACTGGTGTCCAAGGACCTCAGTGACTTTACCTTCACCGGCGGCGATATTTTCAAGACCAAGATCCGCAACGAAACCGGCGACCAGGGCATGATCACCGCTGGCGGGACCAAAGAAAGTGACCGCTTCCTGTTCGGCGGTGCGGACTACACCGGCCTACAGAACACCACTGTCAGCTTGTGGTACTCCAACCTTGAGGATTACTACCAGCAGTTCTTCCTCGGCGCCAAGCGCCATGACGCCTTGTCAGTCGGTGCGATCGACACCGATGTACGCGTGTTCCGCAGCCTGGGGGTAGGCGGTAACGCCGATGGCGACAAAGACTTTGCCGGCGCCGGTTTATATGGCGATGGCAGCACCAAGGGGCGCATCAACCAGTCCACCGTCAGCCTGCTGGAAAGCTACAGCCTGGAGGGCCATACCGTCGGCCTGGGCATCCAGAAAAACAGTGGCGACAGCGACTTCCCATACCTGGATTCCGGCCTGAACAGCGGCGATAACCGGCAAGGGCCTGGCTCGGGTGCCGACACTCCGGCGTTGACCAACATGCAGTTGAACAAATTCCAGCACGCGGGTGAGCGCACCTGGCTGGCGCAATACAAATATGACTTCGGCAAGCTTGGCCTCAACGGCCTGACGTTCTCCGCTGCCTATGCCCACGGCGATGACATCCGCACTGCCCAAGGCACCACCAGCGAATGGGAACGTAACGTGGCCGTGGCCTATCAAGTGCCGACCGGGACCCTCAAGGGCCTTGGTGTCACGTGGAAAAACGCGCACGCCAGCCCGGACATTACCGGCGCCACGGTGCAGGACGAAAACCGCTTCTATGTCAGCTATGTCGTTCCCCTCTGGTAGGCAATTGCTGTAAAACGGAAAGGCAGACTTAAGCGATTCAGCTGGTTAAAAGGCCTGGGAATATCGTTATTCCCAGGCCTTATTTGCCTACGTCCAAGAGAGGATTCGATGACTTACATTGCTGCCGAAAACCGCTATGAATCTATCCCGTACCGCCGCGTAGGCCGCAGTGGACTGGTGCTGCCGGCACTGTCCCTGGGCCTGTGGCACAACTTTGGCGACAGCACCCCGATCGACACACAACGCGCCCTGTTGCGCACCGCGTTCGACCTTGGGATCAACCACTTCGACTTGGCCAACAACTACGGCCCGCCCTACGGCAGCGCCGAGATCAACTTCGGCCGTTTGCTGCGCGAAGACTTCAAGCACTACCGCGACGAATTGATCATCTCCAGCAAAGCCGGTTGGGACATGTGGCCGGGCCCTTACGGCCAGGGCGGCGGCTCGCGCAAATATGTGCTGGCAAGCCTGGACCAGAGCCTGCAACGCCTGGGCGTCGACTACGTGGATATTTTCTACTCCCACCGCTTCGACGCCGACACCCCCCTGGAAGAAACCGCCAGCGCCCTCGCCACCGCCGTGCAGCAGGGCAAGGCGCTGTACATCGGTATCTCTTCTTACTCCGGTGTGAAAACCCGCGAAATCGCCGCCCTGCTCAAAGAGTGGAAAGTGCCGCTGCTGATCCACCAACCGGCCTATAACCTGCTTAACCGCTGGGTGGAAAAAGACCTGCTGGACACCACCGAAGAACTCGGCGCCGGGGTGATCGCATTCACGCCGCTGGCCCAGGGCCTGCTCACCGACAAGTACCTCAACGGCGTGCCGGCCGACGCCCGGGTCAACCGTCCGGGTGGCGGTTCGTTGCAGGCCAAGCACCTGTCTGAAACCAACATCGCCCACGTACGTGCACTGAACGAAATCGCCCAGCGCCGTGGCCAAAGCCTGGCGCAACTGGCGCTGGCCTGGACCTTGCGTGACCCTCGGGTGACCAGCGCGCTGATCGGTGCAAGCCGGCCGGAGCAGATCATCGAGAACGTCGGGGCGTTGAAGAACTTGAGCTTCACCGCCGAGGAACTGGCGGAGATCGATCGGTTTGCGCAGGAAGGCGGGATCAACTTGTGGGAAAAGCCGTCCAGCGCTGAATAACCCGGCCGCACTGGGTCAATGAGGGAGGGGGCAAGCCCCCTCCCTCATTTGATTTTCAGTGTGGCGACTAGAACGGCACATCCCCAAGAATCGTCGCCCGATGCATCACCCGCCGTTGCGGCCGGTAGTCATCCACCGCGTAATGCTGGGTTACGCGGTTATCCCAGAACGCCACGTCATTTTCCTGCCAGCGCCAGCGAATGGTGAACTCCGGGCGGGTCGCATGGGCGAACAACAGCTTGAGGATCGCCTCGCTTTCAGCAGGCTCAAGCTCATTGATCCTGGTGGTGAAGCCCTCACTGACGAACAGCGACTTGCGCCCACTCACCGGATGCGTGCGCACCACAGGGTGTGACAGCGGTGGGTTCTTCTTGCGGGTTTCTTCCCAGCGCGTCAGGTCTTCGGCGGTGTTGCCGAAGCGCTCCAGCGGGAAGGACTTGATGAAGTCATGGGTTGCCGTCAGCCCGTTGAGCAGCGCTTTCAACGGCTCCGACAACGCCTCGTACGCGGCAATGCCACTGGCCCACAACGTGTCGCCACCAAACGAGGGCAGCTGCTTGGCACTCAACACCGCGCCAAGGGCAGGGGTGGGCAGGAAGGTCACGTCGGTATGCCATACGGCATTGTCGCGTACGTCGGTGACGGCGGTGTCGAGGATCAGCACTTCGGGCTGTTCCGGCACGTTGGGGTAGATCGGGTGGATGTGCAGGTCGCCGAAATTCGCCGCAAACCGCGCCTGTTGCTGCGGCGTGATCGGCTGGTCGCGGAAGAACAGCACGGAGTGGGTGAGCAACGCCTGTTCGATGGCGTCGCGTTGTTCGATGTTCAGCGGTTGGGTGATATCCACGCCACTGATCTGGGCGCCCAGGGCGGTGCTCAATGGGGTAACGGTCAGGCTGCTCATGCTGTTCTCACTTAATGTGCCTGGCCGTGCCATGGCACTAATTTACGCTGCAGGGCGCGCAGGCCCATTTCCATGGCGAAGGCGATCAGTGCGATCACCAGAATGCCAAGCACCACCACATCGGTGACCAGGAATTGCGCCGCTGACTGCACCATGAAACCCAGGCCGCTGGTGGCGGCGATCAACTCGGCGGCGACCAGGGTCGACCAGCCCACCCCTAAACCAATGCGCACGCCGGTGAGAATGTCCGGCAGCGCGCTGGGCAGGATCACATGGCGGATCAACTGCGCTCGGGTGGCGCCCAATGATTGCGCGGCGCGCAGCTTGGCCGGGTCGACGGTGCGCACACCGGTCGCGGTGGCGATGGCGATCGGCGCAAAGATCGCCAGGTAAATCAGCAACACCTTGGACAGCTCGCCGATACCGCACCAGATCACGATCAACGGCAGGTAGGCCAGGGGCGGAATCGGCCGGTAGAACTCGATCAGCGGGTCGAGAATGCCGCGGGCAATGCGGTTGGAACCGATGGCAATACCCACGGGGACGGCGGTCAACACCGCAAAGCCCAAGCCCAGGCCGATACGGCTGAGGCTCGCGCCCAGGTGCTGCCACAGAGTGGAATCCATGTAGCCGGAGGTCGCCAGCAACCAGGCCTTTTGCAGCACGGCGGATGGCGGCGGCAGGAACAGCGGTTCGATCAAGCCCGTGGCGGTCACCGCCCACCAGATCGCCAGCAAGGCGACCAGGGTCAGCAGGCTGATCCAGCGTGTGCTCAAGCTGCGACGCGCGGGGATAACCACGTGCGCTACCGGCTTTGCAGCGGTGGCGGGGAGTTCGTAGCTGCTCATGCGGACACCTGCCGTTGCGAGAACACTTTGCCCAGCACGTGTTCGCGGGTTTCGATAAAGCGTGGGTCGGACTTGATCGCACGCGCCGCTTCACCGGCCGCGTAGCGCTGGCCGAAGTCCAGGTGCAGGCGCTCGACGATCTGACCTGGGTTGGGCGCCAGCAGGATCAGGTCGGTGGCAAGGAACACGGCCTCTTCGATGTCATGGGTAATCAGGAAGGTCGGCTTGGCCGTGCGCTTCCAGACTTGCAGCAACAGCTCCTGCATCTGCTCGCGGGTGAAGGCATCGAGGGCGCCGAAGGGTTCGTCCATCAGCAATACGCGAGGATCTGCCGCCAGGGCGCGAGCCAGGCCCACGCGCTGTTTCTGCCCGCCTGACAGTTGCCAGATGCGGCGGCTGTCAAAACCGGCCAGGTCCACCAGCGCGAGCATTTCCCGCGCACGGGCTTCGCGTTGCGCCTTGGGCACGCCGGCCAGCTCAAGGCCGAAACCGACGTTGGCCAGCACGTCCTGCCAGGGCAGCAGGGCGTCGTCCTGGAACACCACGCCGCGTTCGGCGCTGGGGCCTTTGACCGGTATGCCATCGAGGGTGATGCGCCCGGCAGAAGGTTCGACAAAGCCGGCGATCAGGTTCAACAGCGAAGTCTTGCCACTGCCGGACGGGCCGAGGGCCACCAGCAATTGCTGAGGCCCAAGGTTCAGTGAAATGTCAGCCAGTACCGGTTCTGTGGCGCCTGGGTACTGTGCGCTGATGCGCTCCAGTTGTAGCAAGGCCATCGCGATGAACTCCTTGAATCAGTGGGTGATGAACTTGGCGCTGACGTAAGGGGCGTAGTCCGGCAGCACGGCCTCGACCTTGCCTTGTTCCTTGAGGAACGCGGCGGTGTCGGTCACCGCTTTGGTGGTCGGTGCGCCCAGCAAGGTCACCTGGTCAGCGGCCAGCGGGTAGACGTTGCCTTGCAGCAGCAACGGGATGTCGCTGGCCTTGGCGCCGGAGAGTTTCACCAGCTTGTCGACGTTGCCTTTGTCGGCCAGCCAGGCTTGTGGGTCTTTGCGGTACTCGGCGTAGGCGTCGAGCGTGACTTTGGCGAACGCGCTGACGATTTCCGGGTGTTTCTCGGCAAAGTCCTTACGCACGATCCACGCATCGAAGGTGGGCGCACCGAACTTGGCCAGTTCGCCGGAGGTGATCAGCACCTTGCCGTTTTCCTTGGCTACGCCCAGGGCTGGGTCCCACACGTAGGTGGCGTCGATATCACCGCGCTTCCAGGCGGCGATGATTGCCGGTGGTGCGAGGTTGAGGATGGTGACTTTCGACGGGTCGATATTCCAATGCTTCAGCGCGGCCAATAGGCTGTAGTGGCCGGTGGATACGAACGGTACCGCGACTTTCTTGCCGATCAGGTCCTGGGGGCCGTTGATCCCGGAACCGTTGCGCGCCACCAGGGCTTCGGCACCGCCGATCTGGGTGGCGACGAGGAAGGTTTCCACTGGCACTTTGCGCGTGATCGCAGCGGTCAGCGGGCTGGAACCGAGGTAGCCGATTTGCACATCGCCGGAGGCGATGGCGGCGATGATATCGGCGCCGTTGTCGAATTTGCGCCAGTCGATCTTGGCGTGGGTGGCTTTTTCATAAGCACCGTCGGCTTGGGCGACTTTGGCCGGGTCTACGGTGGTCTGGTAGGCGATGGTCACATCCGCCGCCTGGGCAAACAGGCTGGCACCGGCCAGGGACAACGCCGCCAAGAGGCGCAGAGGGGTAAGCAGTTTCAAGGGGAAGCTCCTCAATCAAGCGGCCGAGGGTCGGCATGTGAGGAGACTAAATGATCTAAGAATCCGAAAATAAATAACATTTTCGAATTAGCTTATGTGGAGAAAAGTGGAAGCTGATCTGGAGATTGAAGAAGGCAAATGTGGGAGGGGGCTTGCCCCCGATGGCGGTAGATCAGTCACTGACGGGTTGACTGATCCCTTGCTATCGGGGGCAAGCCCCCTCTCACATGTTGAGCCGGGTTCGACTTCAGTTAGTTGCTGATGGCGAGGATGCTCGCCTGGTACGACCCGACAAACACATCGAAGTCGCCCACTTCGTTCTGCTCCAGTTCCGCCTGTTGTGCCAGCGACGTGCGCGCCAGCTCTTCAAAGCGCGCCTGCTCAGCAGCTGGCAGTGGCTCCTGGCGGAAATGCTCGGCATGCACCTCGCTTTGGTGCAGGGAGAACTGCGCGAAGCTTTCCTTGCGTTCGGCCATCGCCGCCAGCACTTGGGCCGAGGGGGTCAGCGACGGGTCGTTGACCTTGGCCAACTGAGCGTCCAGCGCCTGGCTGTGCTCGGTGATGCCGTGGCTTTCATCAAGCAGGGCTGCCAGGGGCGCTATCTGCTCCAGCAACTCGGTGGCCCATTCCTTCATGTCCACGGCCTGGCCCTTGCGCTGCAATTGCAGGCCGGGACGGCGGCCTTCCTTGACCACGCTGAGGAAGTTGGAGGTGGCGTTGCCGCACTCGTTGTTGGCGAACAACGGGCTGTCGTTCAGCGCGCAATACAACAGGAAGGCGTCGAGGAAGCGCGACTCCGGCAGGTCGATGCCCATCGGCAGGAACGGGTTGATGTCCAGGCAACGCACTTCGATGTACTGGATGCCGCGCGCCATCAGGGCCTGGATCGGCCGCTCGCCGGTGTAGGTCACGCGCTTGGGGCGGATGTTGGAGTAGTACTCGTTTTCGATCTGCAGGATGTTGGTGTTGAGCTGAACCCATTCACCGTCCTTGTGGGTGCCGATTTCGACGTAGGGCGCGTAGGGCGTTGCGACTGCCTTGCGCAGGCTGTCGGTGTAGCTGGCGAGGTCGTTGTAGCACGGCGTCAGGCCGGCCTGGGCGTTGCTCTGGTAACCCAGGTCGCTCATGCGCAGGCTGGTGGCGTACGGCAGGTACAGGGTATCGGCATCAAGCACTTCCAACTGGTGCGAGCGCCCGCGCAGGAAGCCGGCGTCCAGGGCCGGCGAGGCGCCGAACAGGTACATCAGCAGCCAGCTGTAGCGGCGGAAGTTACGGATCAGCGCGATATAGGCGTCGGACTGGTAGTCGCGGTCGGTGCCAACAAAACCTTCGGTTTCCTTGAGCAGTGGCCACAACTGTTCCGGCAACGAGAAGTTGTAGTGAATCCCGGCGATGCATTGCATGGTCTTGCCGTAACGCAAGGCCAGGCCCTTGCGGTACACATACTTGAGCTGGCCGATATTGGAGGTGCCGTAGTAGGCAATCGGAATATCTTCCTCGGCCGGCAACGGGCACGGCATCGAGGGGCTCCACAGGTATTCGCTGCCGAGCTTGGAATAAGCGAAGCGATGGATCTTTTCCAGGCTGCTCAGGGTATCGGCCGGGTTGGGCAGGGCTGGTGTAATGAACTCCAGCAGCGATTCCGAGTAGTCGGTGGTGATCTGCTCATGGGTCAACGCGGCGCCCAGGGCTTCGGGGTGCGGGGTTTGCGCCAGGCGTCCCTCACTGGTGACGCGCAGGCATTCGCGCTCGATGCCATGCAGGCAATGCTCTAGCAGGGAGAGGTGTTCGCGCTTGCCGAGCAGGGCCAGGCGGCGGTTGAGAAGTTCGCTCAAGTTGGATTCCTTCACGCGTCAGTCGCCCCAATATGGGGGTGGGCAGGACGGTCTACAAGGGTGAAGTTAAAACTGGCGTTATCGCCTGGTTTTGAGTCGATTTGACTCGCTTTGAAAAAGCCTACTTCACTCCATGAATTGGGCTATAGCGCAGCAAGAAAATTCCGACGCCGTTATCGCAGCGCCGAAATTAACTCAAATCGAGGGTGGGGAGCTATAGGACAGCGAAGGTGCCTTGCGCTTTTGCGACAAGTCTTTCGTCCTGATACACGTCAGCCTCGACCACCAGCGTGCGACGGCCTGCGTGGATCACTCGGGAGGTGCACAGCACATCACCGTCTTCCACGGCGCGGATGTAGTTGATCTTGCACTCGATGGTCGCGCTCTGCTGGTCGAACCCATGGGAGCTGGAGCACGCCAGCCCCATGGTGATGTCCACCAGGCTGAAAATCGCCCCGCCATGGAGCTTGCCTGCGCGGTTGCGCAAGTGCGGCTCCAGGGTCAGGGCCACCTCGGCAACGCCTGGCTCCAGGCGTTGCAGGCGGCAGCCGATCAGCTCGCTGAACGCGCTCTGGGTCAAGCCGGCTGGGATCTCCATCAGCGCTTCTTCAACTGCTTGGCATTGGCGAACAGCGAAGCCATGGCGTTGTTGGCCGGGGCGGCGGTCGCGGTTTCCTTGCGCGGCGCGTTGTTCTGCGACTGCCGGGGGGCCGAGCCTGGGCGTGCGCCACGTGCGCCGTCGATTTTCTCGCCGGGGGTGTCGCTCATGCGCATCGACAGGCCGACGCGTTTGCGCGGGATGTCGACTTCCATGACCTTGACCTTGACCACATCACCGGCTTTCACCGCTTCGCGCGGGTCCTTGATGAACTTCTCCGAAAGCGCAGAGATATGCACCAAGCCGTCCTGATGCACGCCGATGTCCACGAAGGCGCCGAAGTTGGTCACGTTGGTCACCACGCCTTCGAGGATCATGCCCAGTTGCAGGTCCTTGAGGTCTTCGACGCCATCCTGGAACTCGGCGGTCTTGAACTCGGGACGCGGGTCGCGGCCAGGTTTCTCCAACTCTTGCAGGATGTCGGTGATGGTCGGTACGCCGAAGGTTTCATCGGTGTACTTCTTCGGGTCCAGGCGCTTGAGGAATGCGGCATCGCCGATCAGCGAACGGATATCGCGGTCGGTCTCGGCGGCAATGCGTTGGACCAGCGGGTAGGCTTCCGGGTGGACCGCCGAGGCGTCCAGTGGGTTGTCGCCGTTCATGACGCGCAGGAAGCCGGCGGCCTGTTCGAAGGTTTTTTCACCCAGGCGGGCGACTTTTTTCAGCGCGGCGCGGGTCTTGAACGCACCGTTTTCGTCGCGATGGGTCACGATGTTCTGTGCCAGGGTGGCGTTGAGCCCGGAGATACGCGCCAGCAGTGCGACGGAGGCGGTGTTCACGTCCACGCCCACGGCGTTCACGCAGTCTTCCACGACCGCATCCAGGCCGCGCGCCAGTTTCAGCTGCGACACGTCGTGCTGGTACTGGCCGACGCCGATGGATTTAGGGTCGATCTTCACCAGCTCGGCCAACGGATCCTGCAGGCGACGGGCGATGGACACGGCGCCACGGATCGACACATCGAGGTCCGGGAATTCCTTGGACGCCAGCTCCGACGCCGAATACACCGATGCGCCAGCCTCGGAGACCATCACCTTGGTCATCTTCATTGCTGGGTATTTTTTGATCAGTTCGGCGGCCAGCTTGTCGGTTTCACGGCTGGCGGTGCCGTTGCCGATGGCGATCAGGTCCACGGCGTGCTTGGCGCACAGGGCGGCCAGGATCGCGAGGGTCTGGTCCCACTTGTTGTGCGGTACGTGGGGGTACACGGTGGCGTGGTCCAGCAACTTGCCGGTGGCGTCGACCACGGCGACCTTGCAGCCGGTGCGCAGGCCCGGGTCGAGGCCCAGTGTGGCGCGCGGGCCGGCCGGGGCGGCCAGCAGCAGGTCATGCAGGTTGTGGGCGAATACGTTGATCGCCTCGGTTTCGGCACCGTCGCGCAGCTCGCCGAGCAGGTCGGTTTCCAGGTGGGTGTAGAGCTTGACCTTCCAGGTCCAGCGCACCACTTCACCGAGCCACTTGTCGGCAGGACGGTTCTGGTTCTGGATGCCGAATTGCTGGCCGATCATGCCTTCGCACGGGTGCATGGTACCGGGCAGTTCGTCGCCGACTTTCAGCGCGGAGCTGAGAATGCCTTCGTTGCGGCCGCGGAAAATCGCCAGGGCGCGGTGGGACGGCATGCTTTTCAGCGGTTCGTCGTGTTCGAAATAGTCACGGAACTTGGCGCCTTCTTCCTCTTTGCCGGCGATGACGCGGGCGCTGAGGGTGGCTTCCTGTTTCAGGTAATTGCGCAGTTTTTCCAGCAGGTTGGCATCTTCGGCGAAACGCTCCATCAGGATGTACTTGGCGCCTTCGAGGGCGGCCTTCACATCGGCGACGCCTTTTTCGGCGTTGATGAAGCGCGCGGCTTCGGTCTCCGGGGTCAGCGACGGGTCGTTGAACAGGCCGTCGGCCAGCTCGCCCAGGCCGGCCTCCAGGGCGATCTGGCCCTTGGTGCGGCGCTTCTGTTTGTAGGGCAGGTAAAGGTCTTCGAGGCGGGTCTTGGTGTCGGCGAGCTTGATGTCGCGTTCCAATTGCGGGGTCAACTTGCCCTGTTCCTCGATGCTGGCGAGGATACTGATGCGCCGTTCGTCGAGTTCTCGCAGGTAGCGCAGGCGTTCTTCCAAGTGTCGCAACTGGATGTCGTCGAGGCTGCCGGTCACTTCTTTTCGGTAACGGGCGATGAAGGGCACCGTGGAGCCTTCATCCAGTAGAGCGACGGCCGCTTCGACCTGTTGTGGGCGTACGCCGAGTTCTTCGGCGATGCGGCTGTTGATGCTGTCCATAAAACCACCTGAAATTCTTAGAAGCAGCTCGCAGGCCCGGAAAACAAGGCCTTGCGAGGCTGGTTGAGCGGCCCGACTGGCGCCGCTACCTGGGTCAAGAGGCTGCCTATTGACCCTCAAAATCGAAAAAATCACGACAAGCGGGTGAAAAAAGCCCGGCAGTAAGCGGTAACGATCTGACGTTGCCCTGCACGAAGGCGCCGCATTATAACCAGCGTTCTGCCCTTGGGGGGTACTGCGCCAAATGTGAGGCAGGGCACGGGTTCGCTGGCGGTAGAGGAAAAATCTGCTAACAATGCACACGGTGCGTATAACGGCAGCTACGCCATAATGCGCGCCGAGATAAGAGGAGCATCCAATGAGCAGCACTGCACAAACTGCTGAAGGCGAAAAAATTCTCATCGTTGACGACGATCCGGGGCTGAGCAGCCTGCTGGAGCGCTTTTTCAACTCCAAGGGCTATCGTGCCCGGGCGGTACCGAATACCGAGCAGATGGACCGCCTGCTGGGGCGTGAAGTGTTCAACCTGGTCGTACTCGACCTGATGTTGCCTGGCGAAGACGGCCTCACCGCCTGCAAACGCCTGCGCAGCGCAAACAACCAGATTCCCATCATCATGCTGACTGCCAAGGGTGATGAGCTGAGCCGCATCAAGGGCCTGGAACTGGGCGCCGATGACTATCTGGCCAAACCGTTCAACCCTGACGAGTTGATGCTGCGGGTCAAGGCCGTATTGCGTCGCCAGGCACCTTCGGTACCGGGTGCTCCGGGCAGTGAAGACGAAAGCGTCACCTTTGGCGACTACGAGCTGTCCCTGGCCACTCGTGAACTCAAGCGTGGTGACGAAGTTCACATGCTGACTACCGGTGAATTCGCCGTGCTCAAGGCCCTGGTGATGAACGCGCGCCAGCCGCTGACCCGCGACAAGCTGATGAACCTGGCCCGTGGCCGCGAGTGGGATGCCCTGGAACGCTCCATCGACGTGCAGATTTCCCGTCTGCGCCGGATGATCGAGCCGGACCCATCCAAGCCGCGGTATATCCAGACGGTATGGGGTGTGGGTTACGTGTTCGTGCCGGATGGCACCGCAACCAAGTGACCAATGATTTGCAGGGGCGGGTATCCTGGCGATTGGCCCGATGAGGGTCGACGGGATACCCGGCGTCTGCAATTCTGCGAGCGCTGCTCGTTCCTGCAAGGTGTCTAGCTGTCTTCTATGAAAACCCCGCTGTGGTTCCCCCAAAGTTTTTTCTCCCGCACCCTTTGGCTGGTGCTGATCGTCGTTCTGTTCTCCAAGGCACTGACGCTGGTTTATCTATTGATGAACGAGGACGTGCTGGTGGATCGACAATACAGCCACGGCGTTGCACTGACATTGCGTGCCTATTGGGCCGCCGATCCCGAGAACCGCGAGAAGATCGCCAAGGCGGCCACGCTGGTACGCGTTGTCGGCGCGGGTGTGCCGGAGGGAGAACAGCATTGGCCCTACAGTGAAATCTACCAGCGCCAGATGCGGGCGGAGCTGGGTGAAGACACCGAGGTTCGGTTGCGTATGCACGTTTCTCCAGCGTTGTGGGTGCGCGCGCCGAGCCTGGGTGAAGACTGGTTGAAAGTACCGCTGTACCCGCACCCGCTGCGGGGACAGAAGATCTGGAACGTGTTGGGCTGGTTCCTGGCCATCGGCCTGCTCTCGACGGCGTCCGCGTGGATCTTTGTGCGCCAGCTCAACCAGCCTCTTAAACGCCTGGTATTTGCCGCCCGCCAGTTGGGACAGGGGCGCAGCGTGCGCCTGCCGGTCAGCGATACCCCCAGCGAGATGACCGAGGTGTATGGCGCGTTCAACCAGATGGCGGAGGACGTCGAACAAGCCGGGCGCGAACGCGAGCTCATGCTGGCGGGGGTGTCCCATGACTTGCGTACGCCGTTGACGCGATTGCGCTTGTCCCTGGAGCTGATGGGCAACCATACCGACCTGACCGATGACATGGTGCGCGATATCGAGGATATGGACGCGATTCTCGACCAGTTCCTGGCGTTTATCCGCGATGGCCGTGATGAAGTCGTGGAAGAAGTCGACCTCACCGACCTGGTGCGCGAGGTGGTGGCGCCCTACAACCAGAATGGCGAACAGGTGCGTATGCGTCTGGAGCCGATCCAGCCGTTTGCGTTGCGTCGGGTTTCCATGAAGCGCCTGTTGAACAACCTGATCGGAAACGCCTTGCACCACGCCGGTTCCGATGTGGAAGTAGCGGCCTATGTGTCCGGCGACAGCGCAGCGCCTTATGTGGTGCTGAGCGTGATGGACCGAGGGGCGGGTATCGACCCTGCGGAGCTGGAAGGCATCTTCAACCCCTTCACCCGTGGCGACCGTGCCCGGGGTGGCAAGGGCACCGGTTTAGGCTTGGCGATTGTGCGGCGGATTGCGTCGATGCATGGCGGTAACGTCGAACTGCGTAACCGTGAGGGCGGCGGTCTGGAGGCGCGGGTGCGCTTGCCGCTGGGGCTGATGTTGCCCAGGGACGCTGTCTAGCAAACAACCCAGAGCAAAATAGGGGAGGGGCGGTGCGCTGTCGCACCGCCCCTCCCGCATTGGGTTATAGGTTGTGTCCGGGGCGGTGGTGCTAGCCCTTGCCTTTGGTCCTGGTCATATTCGGCCCGCCACTCTTCTCCAAGTGCTGAATGATGATCCCCGCCACATCCTTGCCGGTGGTGGTCTCGATCCCTTCCAGGCCCGGCGATGAGTTCACCTCCATCACCAGCGGCCCGTGATTGGAGCGCAAGATATCCACGCCCGCCACGCTCAACCCCATGACCTTGGCCGCCCGTAGCGCGGTCATGCGCTCTTCCGGGGTGATCTTGATCAGGCTGGCGCTGCCGCCCCGGTGCAGGTTGGAGCGGAACTCACCCGGCTTGGCCTGGCGCTTCATTGCTGCAATCACCTTGTCGCCCACCACGAAGCAGCGGATATCCGCACCGCCGGCTTCCTTGATGTACTCCTGCACCATGATGTTCTGCTTGAGGCCCATGAAGGCCTCGATCACCGACTCGGCCGCCGTCGCGGTTTCGCACAGCACCACACCGATACCCTGGGTACCTTCGAGCACCTTGATCACCAGCGGTGCACCGTTGACCATTTCGATCAGGTCGGGGATATCGTCGGGGGAGTGGGCAAACCCGGTGACCGGCAGGCCGATCCCGCGACGCGAAAGCAGTTGCAGGGAACGCAGCTTGTCCCGCGAGCGCGCGATGGCGACCGATTCATTGAGCGGGTACACCCCCATCATTTCAAACTGGCGCAACACGGCGCAGCCATAGAACGTTACCGAGGCTCCAATACGTGGGATCACCGCATCGAATCCCTCCAGCGGCTTGCCGCGGTAGTGAATCTGCGGCTTGTGGCTGGCAATGTTCATGTAGGCACGCAACGTGTCGATTACCACCATTTCATGGCCACGCTCGGTGCCGGCCTCGACCAGGCGGCGGGTGGAATACAGACGCGGGTTTCGCGACAGCACAGCAATCTTCATGCAGCACCTGGGGTAGAAATTGTAGAGACCGGGAACACCGGCTTGTCTTGAACGTACTTGACGCCGGGATTGACCACCAGGTGGCCGTCAATCAGCGCCTTGGAGCCCAGCAGCAGGCGGTAACGCATGGCCTTGCGGCAGGCCAGGGTGAACTCAACTCGCCACACCCGATCACCCAATGCCAAGGTGGTGCTGATCACGTAGCGCACTTGCGCATGGCCGTTAGAGCTCTTGATGGTTTTCATCGTCACCAGGGGCGCTTCGCAGCGGCGGTGGCGCAGTTGTACAACGCTGCCCAGGTGCGCGGTAAAGCGCACCCACTTCTCACCGTCACGCTCAAAAGGCTCGATGTCGGTGGCGTGCAGGCTTGAGGTGCTGGCACCGGTGTCGATCTTGGCGCGCAGGCCAGCCACTCCCAGGTCGGGAAGTGCTACCCACTCACGCAGACCCACAACGGTCAAATGGTCAAATGTCTTCAATATGGGTAACCGGTCAATTCGCCCAAGCCTTCGGTGTAACCTCGGCCAGGGCTTTGAATGCGGGTTTGGCGAACCAGTATCCCTGCATCAGAAATATTCCGCAGTCGGACAGGAAGTCACGCTCCCCGGCACTTTCGATGCCTTCGGCGATGACAGTAACCCCCAACTGCTCACAGATTGTGACAATCCCCTGGACGATGACCTGCCGGACACGATCCTGGTCGACATCGCGAATCAGCGCCATGTCGAGTTTGATCAGGTCAGGTTGGAAATCAGCCAGCAGATTCAGCCCCGAATAGCCCGCGCCGAAATCGTCGATGGCGGTCATGAAGCCGAATTCGCGGTATTCACGCAGAATATTGGTCAAATGGCGATAGTTATCTACATGCTCGCTTTCCAGTGTCTCGAAAATCAGCTGGTTCAGTGGAAAGTTATGTGCCCGGGCTGCCTCCAGGGTGCTGCGAATGCACAGCTCGGGCCGATAGACGGCATTGGGCATGAAGTTGATGGACAGTCGGGTTTGCATGCCCAGTGCCGCGGCACCGGCAATCGCCAGGGTGCGGCAGCGCTGGTCGAAACGGTAACGGTTGCTATCGTTGATCTGCTCCAGCACTGACAGCGCCCCTTCGCCATGGGTGCCGCGCACCAGGGCCTCGTGGGCAAAGATCGAATGGTCACGCAGGTCTACGATAGGCTGGTAGGCGAAAGCGAAATCAAAGCCCAGGGGTTCGCTTTGCTGGCACCCCACGCAGCGTTGATCAGGCGAGGTGAGTGAAGTCGGGAATTCGGTCACAGGATATCCTCGCGTAAACAAGTTACTACCTGGCGTATCTTAGGTGAGCCTGGGGGTTTATGCGTCGAAGGGTTTCAACGGTAAAGTTGCGACATTTTTCAGAGCGAGGAATTCAAGTGGCTCAAAAGCAGGAAGAGGAAGAAAAAGTCCGTCTGGACAAGTGGTTGTGGGCGGCGCGTTTCTTTAAAACGCGTGCCCTGGCCAAGGCCGCTATTGAGAGCGGCAAGGTGCATCATCGCGGCGAGCGCTGCAAACCGGGCAAGGAGCCGCGGATCGGCGATGAGTTGCAGGTTCGTATAGGTTTTGAAGAAAAGACCGTCGTGGTCCAGGCCCTTTCCACCGTTCGCCGTGGTGCACCCGAAGCGCAAGCGCTGTATGTCGAAACGGAAGCCAGCATCGCCAAGCGCGAAAATGCGGCGGCCATGCGCAAGGCGGGTGCCACCGGCATGACCACCGATGGCAAGCCGAGCAAGAAGCAGCGCCGCGACCTGTTCAAGTTTCGCGGCAGTGGCAATGATGATTAACCTTGTCGAACGGTGGCGGGCTTGTTGCGGCAAGCCCGCTCGCCGCAGGCTAATGCGTTGCCCTTACGACACTGAGTCGACCGATCAGCGGCACTCGCTGAAACAGGCCGAACAGCGGCGCCGTCACGTGTAGCAAAGCGCCCGACACCTTCGCCGCAAACGGCGTGTAATACCCCCACCCCAGCGCCAGCAACGCCAGCAGCACGCCGCCGATGTAATCGTCCTGGCCCCAGTGCGCCCCCGCCACCAGGCGCGGCATCATGAACAACAGCGCCAGGCCCCAGATCACCAGTACCTGGCCAACCCGCCTGGCGAACACGGTCATGAACATCCCCCAGATCAGCAACACCGAAGCATGGTCCCCCGGGAAGCTCTGGCTCGAACGGTCTTTCAGCTCCCAGGTCTTCTCCAGGCCAGGGAACAAGTCGCTCATTTGAATGGCGCCGCTGATGACCATCGACGGGCTGCTGTGTTGCCAGCCCATCTGTGCCGCGAGTTTGGAAAACAGCATGCGGATGAACAGCAACAGCAGCAGAATGCCGACAAATCCTAACGTCGCCTGGCGCACCTGCGCGGCCTTGAATACCCAGTCACCGCGAATCAGCAACGTCAGCAAGATAACCCCGACCACCGCATCAAACGGCCGCAGACTGGCTACGGCCCACGTGTGCAGCCAGGTCGGGCTGGTCGCCAGCGGGTCATTGAGCAGGTGAAACAGCCACTCGTCGAAAATCACACACAGCATCTGGCCCGTGGGCCACAGCCAAAAAACCAGCAGTCCGATAGCGAGTAGATTGCAAAGAGCCCATCGCCGGAGGTTCCACTTGGCTTGGAACAAACCCGGATTGTTCATAAACTGTCCCTCTTCGCTCTATATAAGCTCTCTGTTGCCAGGAGAAAACCGCACCAATTTGGTGCTAAAGCGTTTAATTTTATAAACCTTGTCATCAATTTGTCATCAATTCAGATACCCAGACCTATGACTGATTTACCGGATACCGACTTCACCCAACGCTTCATCTTCGACGAGATCGACGCCCGCGGCGAACTGGTCTCGCTGGAGCGCAGCTATGCCGAAGTCCTTGCCAAGCACCCCTATCCGGAGCCGGTCGCGCAACTGCTCGGTGAGTTGATGGCGGCGGCATCGCTGCTGGTAGGCACCATGAAATTCGATGGTTTGCTGATTCTTCAGGCGCGGTCCGAAGGCCCTGTTCCGATGCTGATGATCGAATGTTCCAGCGAGCGGGAAATCCGTGGCCTGGCCCGTTACGACGCCGACTTGATCGCCCCGGACGCGACCCTGTCCGACCTGATGGCCAACGGCGTGCTGGCAATCACCGTTGACCCCACCGAAGGCCAGCGCTACCAGGGCATCGTCGACCTCGACGGCGAAACCCTGTCGGATTGCTTCACCAACTATTTCGTGATGTCCCAGCAAGTCGGCACCAAGTTCTGGCTCAACGCCGACGGCATGTGTGCCCGTGGCCTGTTGTTGCAACAATTGCCGGCCGACCGCATCAAGGACGACGATGAGCGCACGGACAGCTGGCGCAAGCTGACCGCCCTGGCGGGCACCCTCACCGCGGAAGAGCTGCTGGCCCTGGATAACGAAACCATCCTGCATCGCCTCTACCACGAAGAGGCTGTACGCCTGTTCGATGCGCAGTCCCTGCGCTTCAATTGCAGCTGCTCGCGCGAGCGTTCGGCCAATGCGCTGGTCAGCCTGGGCCTGGAAGACGCGCAGGCATTGGTGGTGGAGCACGGTGGAAATATCGAGATCGATTGCCAGTTCTGCAACGAGCGCTACCTGTTCGATGCTGCCGATGTGGCTCAATTGTTCGCCGGGGCGGGCATTGATACCCCTTCCGATACCCGCCACTAAAACGTTTAAGTACAGGTAAATCACCTGACAAATGCCGGATTAGCGCTGTTCTGACGGGAGGGCCCTACTTTTTTTGGGCTTTTCTGGCATAATCCGGCCCACTTTTTTCGCGGTAGTAGTGCGCAACTTTCTACTACAAAACGTTTGGAGCACTCGGCCATAGGCCGACGGGGAACCTCATGACGCAAGCCAATAACGCCATATACACCGATCTGAGTGTTGACGATCTGGTCAAAGAAGCCCTGCAGCGCGGTGAAGGCGTGCTTGCCGATACTGGCGCGCTGGTCGTAGAAACCGGTCACCGTACCGGCCGTTCGCCAGTCGACCGTTTCATCGTTGAAGAGCCTTCCACCCAGGACGCCATTGCCTGGGGCCCGATCAACCGCAAGTTCCCGGCCGACAAGTTCGACGCCCTGTGGGCGCGTGTCGAGGCGTTCAACAACGCGCAAGAGCATTTCGTTTCCCACGTGCATGTAGGGGCTTCCGAAGACCACTACCTGGCCGTGAAGATGACCACCCAGACTGCCTGGCAGAACCTGTTCGGTCGTTGCCTGTTCATCAACCCGGCCAAGTACAACCCGGCCGGCCGTGACGAGTGGCAAGTGCTCAACGTGGCCAACTTCGAATGCGTGCCAGAGCGTGACGGCACCAACTCCGACGGTTGCGTGATCCTCAATTTCGCCCAGAAAAAAGTGCTGATCGCCGGCATGCGCTACGCCGGTGAGATGAAAAAAGCCATGTTCTCGGTACAGAACTTCCTGCTGCCGGCTGCCGACGTTTTGCCGATGCACTGCGCCGCCAACATTGGCGAAGCAGGCGACGTGACCCTGTTCTTCGGCCTGTCCGGCACCGGCAAGACCACCCTGTCCGCCGACGAAAGCCGTTACCTGATCGGTGACGACGAGCACGGCTGGGGCGAAGGCGTGGTGTTCAACATCGAAGGCGGTTGCTATGCCAAGTGCATCGACCTGTCCGAGAAGAACGAGCCGGTTATCTGGAAAGCCATCAAGCATGGCGCCGTGCTGGAAAACGTCGTCATCGACGAGGCCGGGCACGCCGACTACTCCGATGTCAGCCTGACCCAGAACAGCCGCGCGGCCTACCCGCTTGAGCACGTGGCCAAGCGTTCCGAGAAGAACCTTGGTGGCGAGCCTAACGCGGTGATCTTCCTGACCTGCGACCTGACCGGCGTACTGCCGCCAGTGTCCATCCTCAGCGAAGAACAAGCGGCCTACCACTTCCTGTCCGGCTACACCGCACTGGTGGGCTCGACCGAAATGGGTTCCGGCAGCGGCATCAAGTCGACCTTCTCCACCTGCTTTGGCGCGCCGTTCTTCCCACGCCCTGCCGGTGAGTACGCTGAGCTGCTGATCAAACGCATCCGCGGCTTCGGTTCCAAGGTCTACCTGGTCAACACCGGCTGGACCGGCGGCGGCTACGGCGTCGGCAAGCGCTTCAACATCCCGACCACTCGCGGCGTGATCGCAGCGATCCAGAGCGGCGCGCTGATCGGCGTTGAAACCGAGCACCTCGACACCATCAACCTGGACGTGCCGTTGGCTGTACCGGGTGTTGAGACTGGCCTGTTGAACCCACGTAACACCTGGGCTGACAAGGCGGCTTACGACGAGGCAGCGAAGGCGCTGGCCGGCCTGTTCATCGAGAACTTCAAGAAGTTTGAAGTGAGTGATGCGATCAAGGCTGCGGGTCCGAAGTTGTAAGAGTCAGCCGCTGTTAAAAAGCCGCCCCCAGTGGGCGGCTTTTTTGTGGGCGCTGATCATTGCGCAAGGTGCAGGACTACGGCCCCGACCAGTACCAGCACAACCCCCAGCACCTGCACCGCCGACAAGCGTTCCTTGAAAAACACAAACCCCAGGATCGCCGCAATCCCGCCTGATAACGTACTGATGACCGTCACTACTGACACCGACCCTGCCATCGCCCCCCACGAAAACGCCGAGAAACCACCCAGGTTCATCACACTCGCGCCGGTCAGCGCCGCGCAGTTTTTCAACGGCGGGATCTTTAGGCCATCCTTGATCTTCAGCACCATCACCACCAGCACGCATAGGCCCACCAGGTAGCCGAGCCAGAGCATGGTGATCGCTCCCAGCGTCGGTAGCGTGTAGCGGCCTTGCAACCAGAAACTGGTGCCGTACAGCATCGCCGCGAGCATGGCGTAGGCGATGGAGCGGTTTGACGTGCTGTGGGGGACGCCGTTGTCCTTGTGAATGCTGGAGAGGATTACACCGATGACGCACAGGACAATGCAGCTGAGCTGGATCAGGCTGATGTGTTCGCCGCTCGCCCAGGACAGCATGGTAGTGACGACGCCGTAGGACGTCACCAGCGGCGCGACGATGGCGGCTTTGCCCAAGGCGAAAGCCTTGGACAGGGCGAGGGCGCCGGAGACGGTGAACAGCGCGGCAGCAATGCCCAGCAGCCAGGTGCTCAGGGAGGCGTTCAGGGCCTTGAGAAGCAAGGCCGGGAAGATCACCAGCAGCAGGGTCATGATCAGGAAGCCGAGGGCTTGGCCGAAGTACACCGCGCGTTTAACGCCCACGGCCCGGGCGTTAAGGCCCACGAGAAAGTCTGTGCCACCCCAGAGCAGGGCGGCCAGCAGGCCCATTGTTACATCCATGTAAGGTCCTTGTTGTTTTGAGCGCGGCTCGCCAGGTTAGCGCAGATCCAATGGTGTGCCTGGAGTCGACGGTCGCTCAGCTCAGGTTTTCCAGCGTCTGCGTATCCCAGCTGTGGGTTTTGATCGCCAGGTAGAGCATGCCGATGGTCAGCGGGACCTTTTCGCCACGCCCCTTGGCTCGACGCTTGAGGAACACGTCAAAGACCGGTGGGTTGAAGTAACGATAAGTGTCGTAGTCGCCCAGGTCGAGGGCAAATTCCTGCTCCAGTGCTTCCATGAGTTGCTTGGCTTCACTGCCGTCACAGCCCAGGTCGAAATTGAGTGAGGTTTGCAGGCGGATGGTCTTGTGTTTCGGCAGGCCGATTTCTTCGTGCAGCAGTTGCAGGAGTTGTTGCATCACGGGGTCTTCGGGGAAGTTGGGGGCGAGGTTCATGGTGGGGGCACGCAGGAGTGGGTGAGGGGGAGGGTTGCGTTGGAGGCGGTAACTGTTTCGAGTGACCAGCAAGCGAATGCCGTAGCTAAAAGCGAGCACCGGAATGCTGTCGAATTGTAGCTCGGTTACCCAGCGCGTGGCGCCAAACAGAAGTGTTGGGCTTGTCACTATCAGGGCGAACCCAAGCCACGTTCTGAGGGCAGGGCGCTTCATCTTTCTGTCGAGCAATACGGCGAGTAAGACGAGGGTGATGAGGATGATCCAAAAAGAGTATTCGGTCATCGTTTCACCCACCTTGGTATTGTCGGACGAAGGTTGAGAGTGATCGCTCAGGGCTGGCCAGGACATGGCTATTGCCAGGCACCTCTGCAAAGCGCATCACGGTGAAGATGACCCCGTAGTGGCCGATGTGTTGAGTCCTTTCGATGTTCACGGGTTTCTGCCGAAACAGTTGAGAGGGCGTTATTTTCATTCAGCTACGGGTAACTTCTGTAGAGGGTTGAACGGGTATTTGAAGCAGTTTGGGAAGAGGATGTCGCGGTGTTTGGAGGTTTCCTACAACCGTTTCTGGCACTGGTGACTTAGCAATGCTTCAACAGGCCAAGCTGCTCAATTGTAGGTGCGAGCGGCTCGCGAAGAACTCAACGCTGCCGCGTTTCTTCTGGTTTACCGCGTCATCGTTGATCAGACCGTTCCCGCGCTCCCGCGTGGGAATGCATCCACCCCTGCCGAGGGTTCAAGCCGTGCGCGGATGGCGGGACGCAGAGCGTCACAGGCGGCGCTCCCATGCTGAGTGTGTGGAACGATCATTGCCCTGTAGGCCTGCTGATACACCGCTCGAAAATCGCCTCCAAGCCCCGATAATCACACGCCACCGCGTCAATATTCGCCGGTATCCATGCCGCGTGCTTGACCAGCCACCAGTTCACCGAATATCCCGCGTTCACGATGATCTGTTCAAACAAAATCCGCTGCGCCCGGCCGTTGCCCTCGCGGAAGGGGTGGATGACGTTGAGGTCGCCATAGGCCTCGGCGACCTTGCTCACCAACTCGGTTTGGCTCTCGCCGATAAACCAGTTTGCCTCGGCCATCTGCCGGATGATCTTCGCGGCTTCTGGTGGGATGCGTTCCGGGGTGCAGAATAGGGTGTCGCCTTTCTGGATGTTGACGCTGCGCAGTTCACCGGCCCAGTCGTAGATGTCACCGAACAGGGTGCGATGGATGTGTTGCAGCCGTTCAAGATCATAGGGCGGCGGGAAGAGTGGGAGGCCGCCTACGGCGATTTCGGATAATTCCCGCTCGGCCTGGTGCAGGCGCGCTTCATCGTGCAAATCGAGGCGGTTGCGCAGGACGCTGCTACCGGGGTAGCAGTACGGATCCTGGCCCACCCCGTATTTGTCGAGCATCAGCGTGGGGTGTTGCGGTACTTGGCGAGGACAGCTTCACGGGTCGGCAGGGGTTTGTCGACATCGGCGGGTTGGGTGTCGAACCCTTCCAGGCGCAGGCTGGCCAGGTAATTGGAACGGCGGATCTTGTGATAGTGATCCTGTTTTTGCTCAAACGTCAGTTCGCTCATCGCAGCGTACTCCTGGGTAGCAAGGTTTGATTGTAGCGCAATGCGTCAGCGGGCAGGCGGGATAAAAACCACGTCACATTTTGTATAAAAAGTCCGCCGGCGTGCTGAATTCAGCGTATGTTTCACCGCAAAATCTTGTAGGACGATTCCGTCCACTACTTAAAGGGAGTTAAGCATGGGTTTGCTTCGTGTCGCTTCGGCGATGTCTTTGTGCGCAGTGGCGTTTTCGATCCAGGCCGAGCAGTTGCCGATCGAGGTGCTCAGCGCAGTGGTCAAGGATCAGAAAATCGCCGACGCCGAAGTGTTGCTGCAACGCAACGGCGCGCAGAACGTGGTAGGCCGTACCAACGCCCAGGGCCAGGTGACCCTCACCAGCGAAGCCGCTGATGATGCCAGCAACCTGTTGATCATCAAGAAGCCCGGCTACTCCAACCTGGT
Source organism: Pseudomonas sp. FG86 (assembly GCF_057808775.1). NCBI lineage: Bacteria > Pseudomonadati > Pseudomonadota > Gammaproteobacteria > Pseudomonadales > Pseudomonadaceae > Pseudomonas > Pseudomonas sp. FG86. The sequence goes on from NZ_JBMDIS010000018.1 coordinate 27,811, forward strand.
GGTGAAGTGCCCGTGCAAAGGCATGACCTACGCCATCAGCCCAGTGATGGAAAACCTCGACGGCCTGCGTGTGGTGCTGACCTGGGGCAAGACCCCGGAAGACCTCGACTCCCATATGATCTTCCCTGGCAACAATATCTATTTCGAGAATCAGAACGGTACCGATGCCGAGCTGGACGTGGATGACGTCGACAGCTACGGCCCGGAAACCATCACCCTGCAGAAAAAACACTACGGCGAAAGCTACGTATATGCCGTGCATGACTTCACCAACATCGCCAACCCGGGTTCGCGCCAACTCTCCAACAGCGAAGCCAAGGTGTTCGTGTATATGGGCCAGTCCCTGGTGCGCACCTACTACGTGCCGAAAAACCGCAGTGGCAACCTGTGGACCGTGTTCCGCATGACGGGCAGCGGTGACTTCCAGGACATCAACACCTTCAGCGGTGTGAATGTGGACGCCAAGGATGTGCTCAACGAAGTCAAGCCGTTGCTGGATGACAGCGTCGCGGTCGCGGCCGTGGCTGTCAGCTCTTCCGCACAAACGGATGCGAAGCGTCTGAACCTGCAAGGTGAGGCGGCCTACCAGGCGGGCAAGCTGGATGAAGCCATCGACCTGTTCCGTCAGGCCATCGAGCTGGACAACGGCTTCGGCAAAGCCTACGGCAACCTGGGCCTGGCGTATCAGAAAGCCGGCAACACCGCCGAGTCGATCTGGGCCAACCGCAAGGCCATCGCCCTGGCGAGCGGCGCCAATGCCGCGACCGTGCGGGCCGGTGCCTACTACAACATCGCGCGGATCTACGAAGCGGCGGGGCAGTTCGCGGATGCGTTGCGTCATTACCAGTTGGCCAAGGAGCAGAAGGCCAATCCAGTGTATGACACGGCCATCGAGCGGGTGCAAAACCGCTGATCCAGCCGTAGCGCAGTTCTAAAAATGTGGGAGGGGGCTTGCCCCCGATAGCGGTGGATCGGTTACTCATAACTGACTGATCTACTGCCATCGGGAGCAAGCCCCCTCCCACATTTAGTTTGTAGCGTTCCTACAGACACAGTCGAACTTGTCACATTTGGCCCAAGGCCATGGCTGCACCCTGTGTATCATCCTGTCTCTTTTTTCCTCACGACCTTTCTCGATTCGCTGAATATCCCAGGCTATGTTTTTGAGCCACCTTCAGCGGTCAATGGAGTGACAGCTATGCACGACACCCTCCAGCAGGTCTTTGGTTATCCACAGTTTCGTTCGGGCCAGGAAGAAACCGTCAGCGCCGTACTGGCCGGGCGTTCGGCCGCGGCGATTTTCCCTACCGGGTCGGGAAAGTCCCTGTGTTACCAGCTGTCGGCGGTATTGCTCCCGCACCTGACGTTGGTAGTGTCGCCGTTGCTGGCGCTGATGCAGGACCAATTGGGGTTCCTGCAACGCCATGGCATTTCGGCCGGCAGTATCGATTCGGCCCAGAGCCGCGATGACGCCAACGATGTGATGGCGCGTGCGCGTTCGGGCGAGTTGAAAATCCTGATGATTTCCGTGGAGCGTTTGAAGAACGAGCGCTTTCGCAACTTTCTGCAAAGCGTGCCGATCTCGTTGCTGGTGGTGGACGAAGCGCACTGTATTTCCGAATGGGGTCACAACTTTCGTCCGGACTATCTGAAGCTGCCGGACTACCAGCGCCAGTTCAATATCCCACAAACGCTGCTGTTGACTGCCACGGCCACGCCCAAGGTGATTGCCGACATGCAGGCCAAGTTCGCCATTGCCCCAGGCGACGTGGTCACCACAGGCTTCTACCGGCCCAACCTCAACCTGCTGGTGGAGCCGGTAGCGGGCGCAGACAAGCGTCGGCGGTTGGTGCAGTGGATGGGCGAACGCGCCAACCAGCCGAGCATCGTCTACGTCACCTTGCAGAAAACCGCCGAGCAGATTGCCGAGCACCTGAACCGCAACGGCATCCAGGCCGAGGCGTATCACGCGGGTTTGCCCCACGATAAACGCGAGGGCATCCAACAGCGCTTCATGGGGGGGCGCTCCAATTGCATCGTCGCCACCATCGCGTTTGGCATGGGGATCGACAAGAGCGACATTCGCAATGTGGTGCACTTCGACCTGCCCAAGTCCATCGAAAACTACAGCCAGGAAATCGGCCGCGCGGGGCGCGATGGGCAGCCGTCCGATTGCCTGGTACTGGCCAACCGCGACAGCCTCAATGTGCTGGAGAACTTTGTGTATGGCGACACGCCCGAGCAGGAAGGGATTCGCCGTGTACTGGAAGAGTTGCAGGCGGTGCGCAGCGATGGGCAGTGGGAGTTCCTGCTGCGTTCGCTGTCGGACCACAGCAACATCCGCGAGCTGCCGCTCAAGACGTTGCTGGTCCAGCTGGAGCTCAAGGGCGTGATCGCCCCGCGCTATGCGTTTTATGCCGAGTACCGCTTCAAGTACCTGATAGAGCCCGACGCCTTGCTGGCGCGTTTTTCCGGCGAGCGCCAGCAGTTTGTCGCGGCGATCGTCCAGGTGTGCAAACGTGCGAAAACCTGGGCGACGGTGGATTTCGACGCGCTGTATCAACAGCACAATGCCGAGCGCAATCGGGTGGTGAAGGCGCTGGATTACTTCCAGGAACAGGGCCTGATCGAGCTGGAAAGCAAGCAGATGACTGAGGTCTATAGCCTGCTCAATACCGACTTTGATCCACAGGCACTGAGTGCTGAGTTATACACAGGCTTCAAGCAGCACGAGGTGGGAGAAGTTGCACGGATTCACGCCATGCTCGACCTGTTTGCCACCGATCATTGCCTGGGGCAACGCCTCGCCCAGTATTTTGGTGATGAGAATGCGCCGCAGCGTTGCGGGCATTGTTCGGTGTGCCACGGTCATGTCGCGCATTTGCCGGCGCCGCCGAGCCTGCCGCCGCTTGTGGATAAAAACTTCATGGGACTGTGCGGTGATTTTATCCACAGGCATCATGAGCACACCGGTCACTTGCCTGGTGCGGAGCGGCTGACGCGCTTCCTGGGCGGTATCAGCGTGCCGTTGTTCACCAAGTTGAAGGCACGGGGCATTCCGGGGTTTGCAGCGCTGGAAGACTACCCCTACGCCGAAGTGCGCGAATGGGCAGCAGCCCATTTGAATGACCTGTAAACCCACTTTCATGAGGTGTGCCCATGCCCGACTCAACGCCCCAACGCGCCGATTACCGTCACTTCCAGCCGATCATCACGCGCTGGCACGACAACGACGTGTATGGCCATGTGAACAACGTGACCTACTACAGCTTCTTTGACACGGCGGTGAATACCTACCTGATCGAGCAGGGCGGGTTGGATATTCACGATGGCGAAGTGGTGGGGTTCGTGGTGAGTTCGGCGTGTGACTACTTTGCGTCGATCGCTTTTCCCGACCGTATAGAAATCGGCCTGCGGGTAGGCAAGTTGGGCAACAGTTCAGTGCAGTATGAGTTGGCGGTGTTCAAGGCGGGCGAAGAGGAGGCCTGTGCGGCGGGACGCTTCGTGCATGTGTTCGTGGATCGTGGGTCGAACCAGCCGGTGACGATTCCGGGGCGATTACGCGAAGCGTTGCAGGGGTTGGTGGCCTGACTTTGCATAGAGTGGAAGGGGGCTTGCTCCCGATGGCGGTGTATCAGTCAGAAATTAATCGACTGAATCCTCGCCATCGGGGGCAAGCCCCCTCCCACAGTGTTTTTTCAATGTTCTCTAGATCTGATCAATCACGGTAGTGATGCTTGTTCTTGCGATGCCCATAGGCATGGCCACGGCCGCGATGGTCATCCCGGTAGTAGCGACGGTCGTCACGGCCACGATAACGGCGGTCGTCGTCATCGCTCTTGTTGCCCATGTAGTTGCCCAGTGCGCCACCCGCGCCGCCGCCGGCAGCTGCGCCGATCAGGCTGCCGGTGGTGCCGCCCATGCTGCGGCCTACCACGTTGCCGCCGGCTGCGCCCAGAGCGCCGCCAATAGCGGCTTCGCCGCGGCTGCGTTTGTCGGCGCCCACCGCGCTGCCGCCCGCACCGCCCAGGGCGGCGCCAATGGCCGAACCGGTGTTACCGCCGACCTGCTGGCCCACAACCGAACCGAGTACCCCGCCCAATGCGCCGCCCACACCGGCTTCGGTGGTGCCACCGGCCATGGCTGCGCCACTGACCAGGCCAAGGGACAACAAGAGAATCGAGGAGAACTTCATAGAGAGACCTCAAGAGGATGACGGCGCGATCCTGAGGCTGTATCGACATTGTGACAATAGAAATCCGACCAGTAACACGAGTTGTACACAATTCTATAAGTTGCTGTTTTAGCAGGGGAACTTAAGTAATTTTTGTGGGTCTTTAGCTACTTCGGAACGGCCGCTTTTATGCAAAAGCGGCCTTTTTTGTGTTCGGATTCTAGTCAGGCCGAGCGGGCCATGATCAGCCCACTGTCACTTGCCGCTTCCAAACGAATCGCCACGAACTTCGACGTTGGCGTATGGCTGCCATCCCCCGTGCTTTCCAGCGGCACCAGCGGGTTCACTTCCGGGTAGTAGGCAGCTGCCTGCCCCGCCGGAATATCAAACGCCAGCAAGGTAAAGCCTTTCACCCTGCGCTCCCGACCGTCCTCCCACAACGACACGATGTCAGCCTTCTGCCCCGGCTTGAAACCCAGGCGGATGATGTCGGCTTCGTTGACGAACAGCACGTCACGCTGGCCTTTCACCCCGCGATAGCGGTCATCCAGGCCATATATGGTGGTGTTGTACTGATCGTGGGAACGCATGGATTGCATGATCAGGTCTGGCACGCGACCGGTGGCGTGGGTGCGTTCGTGGATCAGGTCTGCGGGCAGGATATTCGGGCGGAAGTTGGCGCGACCCGACGGTGTGTTCCAGCGACGCGCACCGGCGGAATTACCGAGGTAGAAGCCACCCGGGTGCTTGAGGCGTTCGTTGAAGTCCTTGAAGCCTGGGATAGTGTCGGCGATCAGGTCGCGAATGCGGCTGTAGTCGCCCACCAGCCAGTTCCAGTCCACCGGCTTGCTGCCCAGGGTGGCGGCGGCGATGCCGGCGAGGATGGCCGGCTCGGATTTCATCAGTTTCGACAGCGGCTGCAATTGGCCGTTGGAGTCGTGGACCATGCTGAACGAGTCTTCCACGGTCACGGCCTGCGGGCCTTCGGTCTGGATATCGATGTCGGTACGGCCCAGGCACGGCAGGATCAGTGCGTCTTTGCCGTGGGTCAGGTGGCTGCGGTTGAGCTTGGTGCTGATCTGTACGGTCAGGTCGCAATTGCGCAGTGCTTCGAAGGTGCGCGGGCTGTCCGGCGTGGCTTGGGCGAAGTTGCCGCCCAGGCCGATGAACACCTTGGAGCGACCTTCGAGCATGGCGTGAATCGCTTCCACCACGTTGTGGCCGTTGGTACGTGGCACCTGAAACTGGAAGCGGCGTTCCAGGGCGTCGAGGAACGCCACCGGTGGGCGTTCGTTGATGCCCATGGTGCGGTCGCCCTGCACGTTGCTGTGACCGCGCACCGGGCACAGGCCGGCGCCTGGGCGGCCAATGTTGCCGCGCAACAGCATCAGGTTGGCGATCTCCTGGATGGTCGGCACCGAATGGCGGTGCTGGGTAATGCCCATCGCCCAGCACATGATCACGTTCTTGCCTTTGGCGTACATGCGCGCCGCTTGCTCGATCTCGACCAGGGGCAAGCCGGACTGCGCGACGATTTCATCCCAGGAGGTGTCGTCGATCTGGCCCAGGTAATCGAGCACGTTGGTCGTGTGCTCGTTGAGGAAGTCGTGGTCGAACACCGCTTCCTTGCCTTCAGCCTGGGCCTGGCGCTCCCACAGCAGCAGGAATTTGGCCATGCCACGCAGGATGGCCATGTCGCCCCCCAGCGCCGGGCGGAAGTAGGCGGTATTGGTTGGCTTGTCACCGTTGGTGAGCATTTCCAGCGGGTGCTGCGGATGCTGGAAGCGTTCCAGGCCGCGCTCTTTCAGCGGGTTGATGCACACCACCTGGGCGCCGCGTTTCACGGCCTCACGCAGCGGTTCGAGCATGCGTGGGTGGTTGGTGCCGGGGTTCTGGCCCCAGACGAAAATCGCGTCGGCATGTTCAAAGTCGTCAAAGGTCACGGTGCCTTTGCCGACGCCTACACTTTGCGCCAAGGCCACGCCGCTGGCTTCGTGGCACATGTTCGAGCAATCCGGGAAGTTGTTGGTGCCGTAGGCGCGTACAAACAATTGATACAGGTACGCCGCTTCGTTGCTGGCACGGCCGGAAGTATAAAACTCGGCCATATCAGGGCTGGGCAGTGCGTTGAGGTGCTTGCCGATCAGGTCGAACGCTGCGTCCCAACTGATGGGTTTGTAGCGGTCGGTCTCGGCGTCATAGCGCACCGGTTCGGTCAGGCGGCCCTGGTATTCCAGCCAATAGTCGCTTTGTTCCAGCAGCGCGGTGACGCTGTGCTTGGCGAAGAATGCAGCGTCGACACGGCGCTTGGTGGCTTCCCAGTTGACGGCCTTGGCGCCGTTTTCGCAGAACTTGACCATGCCGCTTTCCGGCGAGTCGCCCCAGGCGCAGCCCGGGCAGTCGAAGCCGCCGTTCTGGTTGGTCTTGAGCATCATGCGGATGTTTTTCAGCGCGTTGTCGCTGGTCAGCCACGCCTGCGCCACGCTGATCAACGCGCCCCAGCCACCCGCCGGGCCTTTGTAGGGCTTGTAGCGCGGGGTTGGGGTTTGGTCGGCTTGGTGGTGATTGCTCATGGCTGGTACTCCATCGCAGGGCTGTAGACCCGCGGCGCACTTTTCTGCGGCAGGTGGATGAGGTTGAGGTTGTGCCGGCGCGCCCATTGCAGGGCCAGGCCGGTGGGCGACGACAGGCTGACCAGGGTCTGGATGCCCGCGCGCAGGACTTTCTGGATCAATTCGAGGCTGCAACGGCTGGTGACAATTGCCAGGCCACCCGCTGTCGGGATCTTTTGGCGGATCAGGGCGCCGATCAACTTATCCAGGGCGTTATGCCGGCCAATGTCTTCGCGGCCCAGCAACAGTTCGCCCTGATTGTTCATAAACACCGCCGCGTGCACGGCGCCACTGTATTGGCCCAAAGGCTGGAAGGCGCTGATGCGTTGGCGCAGGCCGTCGAGCCATGCGGCGGGCGGCAAGGGGGCGCCGGGCAGCACTTGGAGGTCTGGCAGTGCCTGTTCCACGGCTTCCACGCCACACAAACCGCAGCCGCTGGTGCCCGCCAATTGGCGACGCTGCTGCTTGAGGTTCCAAAACGCGCGGCTGGAGATTTGGACTTGAGCGTATTGAGTGGCGCCCGAGCCGCTGAGTTTCAGGTCATAAATGTCGCCAACGTCGGTAATAATGCCGCTACCCATGCTGAACCCGACAATAAAGTCTTCCAGGTCAGTGGGCGTCACCAGCATGACTGCCTGGCTGATGTCGTTATAGGCAATTGCCAACGCCACTTCTTCCGCCAATGCCGTGCTGGCGGCCTCTGTGTGTTCGAGGTTGCAGAACTGGTAGCTCTGGCTGGCGGCGGGCGCGGACGTTTCAGGGGCGGGCGCCGCGCAGACTGGGCGCTTGGCGTTCATGGGGCAGTACCACCGGCGGATTGATCAGTGTCTAGACTAGGCGCGACAAAGCGTCGCGTCTAATTGCCAGTACTGATCTGCCGATAGATGACGTCGATCAATGCTCTGTCAGCAATTTCTGGTACAGCGCAAAACAGGCTTCCGCCAGCGCCGAACGGGGCGCGCTGCGACGCATGATCAGCCCCAGGCGCGCGAGGGTGTGGGCGTCTTCGATCGGTTGCAGGCGCAAGTGCTCGGTGAGCGCATCCAGGCCACCGTCCAAGGGCATTACCGCGCAGCACAGCCCGCCGTGTACCGCTTGTAACAACTGATGGACGGCATCGGTTTGCAACAGCGGCTGCGGGTGCAGGCCCCGGCTGTGGAAGTTGTGGTCGATGGACTGGCGAAAGTGCATGCCGCTGGTGAGCATGCCCAGGGGCAGTTCGATCAACGCTTCCCAGCTCAGCGGTGTGTCGCCGAAGCTGAAATAGCGCTGGTCGTAGAGCAGGCCCATGCGGGTTTCGCCGAGCGCCAGGGAGTCGAAGCGTTCATTGTCCAGGCGCTCCAGGTACGACACGCCGAGGTCCAGGCGATTGCTCGCCAGTTGTTCCAGAATCTGTTCGGAGCTGAGGGCCGAAAGCTCAAAGCGCAGGCTCGGGTGTTCCTTGTGCAGTTGCTGCATCAACGCCAACGGATCGAAGCTCGACAGCGGCACCACCCCCAGGCGCAACGTACCGACGAGGTTGCCACGACAGGCCGCCGCTTCGGCCTGCAGGCCGTCATAGGCTGCCAGCACCGTGCGCGCCCAGGCCAGTACTCGCTCGCCGGGGGCGGTAAAGCCCTCGAAGCGCTGGCCACGATTGACCAGCGGCAGGTCGAGTTCTTCTTCCAGGCTGCGCAGGCGCATCGACAGGGTCGGCTGGGTGATATGGCAACGCGCTGCTGCCTGGCCGAAGTGACGGGTCTCGTCGAGGGCGATGAGGAATTTCAGCTGCTTGATGTCCATCTTCGCTCCAGGGCTTATTCCAATGGCGGGGGGATTCTAGCGCGTTTGGGTCTTTGGTCGGGCTGGAACCCAAGTCTTCGGGGCTGGTCTAGTCTTGGGCATCTGGAAATCAACTATCAAGGAGAGCGCACTATGAGTCTTTTTAGCTTTGTTAAGGAAGCCGGCGAGAAGTTGGTCAAGCTGTTGACGCCGGGCAACGCCAATGCCAGTGATGATCTGAAAAAGCACATTGAAGAAGTCGGGCTGGGTAATCCGGATGTTCACGCCACTGTCGAGGGTGACAAGGTCACGCTTACAGGGACCGTGGCCAGTCAGGAAGAGAAAGAAAAAATCATTCTGGCGGCCGGCAACATTGCCGGTGTGGCCAGTGTGGATGACCAGATCACCGTAACCGGCCCGGTAGTTGCCGCCGCCCGTTTCGTCGTGGTGAAAAAGGGCGACACCCTCAGCGCGATTTCCCTGGCGGTTTACGGCAAGGCCAGCCGGTACAACGATATCTTCGAGGCCAACAAGCCGCTGTTGTCTCATCCAGACAAGATTTACCCAGGGCAGACGCTGCGTATTCCTGAGTAATTCACAAAGTAATAATGTGGGAGGGGGCTTGCTCCCTCCCACAAGGGGTCAAAGTCCGACAATAAGGTCCCGGTAATCCTCGACTGCGGCAAATTCCCCGGTGTCCTTGGGCCCTTTTTGGCTGTCCGGCTCTTTCACCGCCAGCAAATGCCCCACGCCAAATTTCTGGGCGCTGCGCAGGATCGGCAACGTGTCGTCGATAAACAGGCTGCGCGCCGGGTCGAACCGGATATCGGCTTGCAAGGCATCCCAGAACTGCGGGTTTTCCTTGGCGAAACCGTAGTCGTGGGAGCTGATCAATCGCTCGAAATACGGCGCCAACTCAATGCGTTCCAACTTCAATGACAGCGAGTCACGATGAGCGTTGGTGATCAGGATCACCCGTTTTCCGGCCTGTTTGATCGCCGCCAGAAAGGTATCGGCACCTGGGCGCAGGGCGATCAGGTGGGCGGTTTCCAGCTTGAGCTCGCGCACCGGAATGTTCAGTTCGGTGCTCCAGAAATCCAGGCAATACCATTGCAACTGTCCGGCGTTACGCTCGAACAGCGGCTGCAACTCCATCTCGGCCATGGCCCGACTCACACCATGCAACTGGGCGTAGCGCTGAGGCAGGTGTTCCATCCAGAAATGGTTGTCGTAATGCAGGTCGAGCAGGGTGCCGTCCATGTCCAGCAGGACAGTGTCGATGGCGTGCCAGGGCAAAGAGGGCATGGGGCGGTCTCATGTAAGTAAAGATATCCGACACAGACAATCGGAAAAGCCACGGTATAGTAACCCGATCACGCCAAGGAGCCGCTTATGCGCCAGAAACCCACCGTCCTCGCCCGCGAAATAGTCGCCAGTAGCCGTTTGTTCCGCGTGGAGGAAGTGCAATTGCGCTTTTCCAATGGCGTTGAACGCACCTACGAGCGCCTGGTGGGACGTGGTGCCGGGTACGGCGCGGTGATGATCGTGGCAATGATCGACGCCGACCATGCGCTGCTGGTGGAAGAGTACTGCGGTGGCACCGACGAATACGAGCTGTCCTTGCCCAAGGGGCTGATCGAGCCCGGCGAGGACGTGCTGGCGGCGGCGGACCGCGAGCTCAAGGAGGAAGCCGGTTATGGCGCCCGCCAGTTGGAGCACCTCACTGAGCTGTCACTGTCCCCCGGCTATATGAGCCAGAAAATCCAGGTGGTGCTGGCCACCGACCTCTATGAAGAACGCCTGGAAGGTGATGAACCTGAACCGATGCGCGTGGACAGGGTCAACCTGCGCGAGTTGTCGCAACTGGCGCAAAATGAGCAGTTCAGCGAAGGCCGCGCGCTGGCTGCGTTGTATCTGGTACGAGACCTGTTGACCCAGCGAGGAGCGTTTAGCGCATGAGCGAACTGTTTTTAGGCCACCCGTTTATCGCCCCTGTGATCGAACTGGCTCGCCAGGCGGGTGAAGTCATCCTGCCGTACTGGCGCGCCGAAGTGGCGGTGACGTCCAAGGCTGACGATTCGCCGGTGACGGCCGCGGACCTGGCCGCCCATCACCTGATTCTCGCCGGTTTGACAGCCCTGGACCCGAGTATCCCGGTGTTGTCCGAAGAAGACGCCGATATCGACCAGAGCGTACGCGCCGGCTGGCAGCGGTGGTGGCTGGTGGACCCGCTGGATGGCACCAAGGAATTTATCGCCGGCAGTGAAGAATTTACCGTCAACATTGCGTTGATCGAACAGGGCCGTGTGATATTTGGCGTGGTATCCATGCCTACCAACGGCCGGTGCTACTTCGGCGGCGCGGGGCTTGGCGCGTGGCGTTCGGACGTGAATGAAGCGCCCAGGCAGATCCAGGTACGCGAGACTCCGGCGGCGGGTGAAGCCTTCACCGTGGTTGCCAGCCGTCGGCATACCAGCCCAGAGCAGGAGCGTTTGCTCAATGGCTTGAGCGAAGGGGTGGGGGAGTTGAAGCTGGCGAATATCGGCAGTTCGTTGAAATTCTGCCTATTGGCCGAAGGCAGCGCCGATTGCTATCCGCGCCTGGCGCCGACCTCGCAGTGGGATACCGCTGCGGCGCAGGGTGTATTGGAAGGGGCGGGCGGCGAGGTACTGGAGTTGAGTGGTGAGCCGTTCAGCTACCCGGCGCGGGCATCGTTGTTGAACCCGTTCTTCCTGGCGTTACCGGCGAAGGCGGCGTGGCGTGAACGCTTGCTGACTTTGGCAAGATCTTAAAACCAGCGCAGATCAAAATGTGGGAGAGGCGGTGCGACGATTCGACTTGCACCCCCTCCCACATTGGTTTTGTGTGATGGCTTTCAGCGGTGCAGGACGTACTGGCCGGTGAAAGTCACTGCCAGCTCTTCACTGCCCTCATTTACGATCCACGTGTCCAACGTCAACCGCGCCCGGCCATAGCGCTTGTAGGTGGCTAAAAAGCGCTTCCACACCTTCTCCTCCGGCGCCGCGCAAATGGCGGTCGCGTCCTGCGTCACGGGCAGCGGATAGCTGATCTGCCCTTCCTGAATCACGATATGCCCGTCTTCAATCCCTTCCTCGCGCAGTTGCAGGTGCAGCCAGCCCCAACCCGCCAGCACCGCGCCGCAATAGAGGCTGCCACCGAACATGGTGCTCTTGTGGTTGATATTGGCTTGCAAGGGCAGGTGCAATCGCAGTTGGCCGTGTTGCCAGTCGAGCACCTTGAGGCCCATTTCACGGGTCAGGGGGATGTCGTGGTGGAGGATGGATTCCAGGTAACGGCTGTCGCGGCTCATGGCGGCCTCTTGGTGAGTGGGCAGGGTCATTCGTCGTCAGCGCCTTGGTTGCTGCTGTCGGCGAAGTTCAGGCCGTGCTTGCGAAGTTTGTCGTGCAAGGTCTTGCGCGGTACGCCCAGGGCTTCGGCGAGGCTGCGCAGGGAACTGTGGGGGCGGGTCAGTTCGGCGGCGATCAGGCTTTTTTCGAACTGCTCGACCTGTTCGCTCAAGCCGCCCGGGGTCGAGGTCAGCACACCGGTTACCGGATTGTCCGGGGTGTTATCCAGCGCCAACTCCAGGCCGAGGGCAAAGCGTTCTGCGGCGTTCTGCAGTTCGCGCACATTGCCCGGCCAGTTGTGGCGCAACAGCAACGCACGTTGGCCTGGTTGCAGCTCGTGCAGTGGCAGGCCGTGGCGGCTGCTGGCTTCGTCGGCAAAGTGCTGGAACAGCATCAGTGCGTCTTCGCCCCGTTCGCGCAGCGGCGGAATGCGCAACGGTGCGACGTTGAGGCGGTAGTACAAGTCGGCACGGAAGCGGCCCTGGTCGGCGGCCTGGCGCAAGTCTTCCTTGGTGGCCGCGATGATGCGGATATCCAGCGGGATCAACTGATTGCCGCCAAGGCGTTCGACCACGCGTTCCTGTAACAGGCGCAGCAGTTTGACCTGCACATCCAGGCTCATGCTTTCGATTTCATCAAGGAACAGCGTGCCGCCATTGGCGAATTCGAACTTGCCGATCCGGCGCTTCTGCGCCCCGGTAAACGCGCCGGGTTCATGGCCAAACAGTTCGCTTTCCACCACCGACTCCGCCAGCGCCCCGGCGTTGATCGCCACGAATGGCCCGCTGCGCCGGTTCGACAGGTCGTGCAGCGCACGGGCCACCACTTCCTTGCCGGCCCCGGTTTCACCCAGGATCAGTACATCGGCGCGGGTCGCTGCCAGTGCGCCGATCTGTTCGCGCAGGCGCAGCATTTGGGGCGAGTGCCCGACCAGGCGTGTGCTCAGTTGCTGGCGATCGCTGAGGGCCAGGCGCAGGCTGCGGTTGTCCAGGACCAGGCGACGCAGGGCCAGGGCGCGGCGCACGCTGTCGAGCAGGGCGTCGCTGGCGAAGGGTTTTTCGAGGAAGTCGTAGGCACCCGCGCGCATGGCTTGCACCGCCAACGGCACGTCGCCGTGGCCGGTGATCAGCAGCACCGGCAGCTCCGGGTCCTGGCCGTGCAGTTCGGCGAGCAGCTCCAGGCCGTCCATGCCGGGCATGCGGATATCGCTGACCACTACCCCCGGCCAATCCCTCGACAAGCGCGCGGTGAGGCCGGTGGCTTCGCCCAGGGGCAGGACCTTCAGCCCGGCCAGGTCCAGGGTCTGGCACAGGGCCTGACGCAAGTGTGGATCGTCGTCGATCAACACCACCTGAATCTGGTTATCGATACTCATACACTGCGGTCCTCGGACGGTTGCAGACTGACGCCCGGCGAGCCGGCACGCAATTTCAAGGTTAACAGCGCGCCGCCTTCCTTGTGGTTGGCAAACAGCAGTTCGCCGCCAAAGGCGCGCATCAGCGTGTCACAGATGGCCAGGCCCAACCCCAGGCCCTGGGTGCGGGTCTTGGTGGTGTAGAACGGCTCGCTGGCGCGGCCCAGTGCTTCCATGCAAAAGCCTGGGCCATTATCGCGAATGTACAGGTTGACGCCCTGTTCGGTGGTTTGGGCACTCAGCCAGAGTTTGCGCGGCGGGCCTTTTTCGGTCAGGGCGTCGAGGGCGTTGGCCAGCAGGTTGCCCAGCACCTGGCGCAGGCGCGTTTCGCCGGCTTCTACCCACAAGGTTGCCTCGGGCAAATCGCGGATCAGTTCCACTTCCATCGAGCGCCGTCGCTTGGCCAGCAACGCCAGGGCATCGTCCAGCGCCGGTTGCAGGGCGACGCTTTCCGGCGCGTGCCGATCGCGGCGGGCGAACGCACGCAGGTGGGCGATGATCGAGGCCATGCGCCCGGTCAGTTCGCTGATCAGCTTGAGATTGCCGCGCGCATCGTTGGTGCGTTCATGGTCGAGGAGGATTTCGGCGTTTTCGGCATAGCTGCGAATCGCCGCCAGGGGTTGGTTGAGTTCGTGGCTGATACTCGCCGACATGGTGCCCAGTGCCGACAGTTTGCCCGCTTGCACCAAATCATCCTGGGCGCGCACCAGTTCCTGCTGGGCGTGTTCGCGTTCCAGTACCTCCTGTTTCAGGCGGCGGTTGAGCCCTTCCAGGTCGCTGGTCCTCTCGACCACGCGCATCTCCAGCTCGCGACGGGCCTTGGCTTCAAAGGCGATGCGCTCCAGGTAATGACGGCGGCGCTGCATCATCAGCCCCAGCAGCAACATCAATACCAGCAGCGTGGCGCCACCTACGGCCACTACCGTGCGCACCGGGCGGTTGATCAGTGAGCGTGGCGCGAGGATTTCCACGTTCCAGCCGGTCTCGGCGATCGCAGTGGATTGGCGCAACCATGCCGTGGAACTCAGGGTCAGCGGTTGCGGGTCGCGGGTCGGGTAGGGCTGGATGGCGATGATGGCCTGGCGCTCTTCATCGGTCAGCGGCCGGGTGGCGCGGAATCGCCATTGCGGACGCGACGTGAGGATCACCACGCCGTTATGGTCGGTTACCAATAGTTGTTCGGGGGTGTTGCCCCACAGGCTTTCGGTGTGGTCCAGGTCGACCTTGACCACCAGCACGCCGATGATTTTTTCGCCATTGCGCACGGCGGCGGCGAAGAAGTAACCGCGCTTGGCCGAGGTGGTACCCAGGCCGAAGAACCGCCCCAGCCGCCCGGCCATGGCTTCGCTGAAATACGGGCGGAACGAAAAGTTGCGCCCGACGAAGCTGTCCTGCTTGTCCCAATTGGACGCGGCAAGGGTCTTGCCGGTGGTGTCCATCAGGTACATCACTTCCACCCCGGCCTGGGCGGCGACGTCCTTGAGCAGCAGGTTGGCGTTGACCAGGTTGGTGCTGACGTCCGGTGCCTCCAGCGCGGTGCGCAAGGCCGGCAAGTCACCGAGGATTTGCGGCAGCACCTCGTAGCGGTGCAGCGTGCCCAGCAGGTTGGCGACGTAGAGGTCGAGGGTCTGGCGGTTCTGCCCGGCCAGTTCGCTGCGGTAATAACGCTCGGCCAGGTGCTCCAGCGGCCACAGCAGCGGCGCCAGGCACAGCGCCAGCAGGGCGAGGCTGCGCCAGCGGGGTCTTCGCGGGAGAGGTGGAGTCATGGGTGTCGTGCGCCTGTGGGTACAGGCGCATTATGCCTAGTGCTGCTCGGCAAGACACTCGCGCAATGCGTCTTGCCACTGTGGCTGGCCAACCTGCCACTGCTGGCGCAGGCGGCTGCAATCGAGGCGCGAGTTCAGGGGGCGCTTGGCCGGCGTCGGGTAGGCGCTGGAAGGGATCGCTTCCAGCTCGGCGCAGGGTTTGCCCGCAGCACGCAGATGTTCGCCAATCGCCTGAGCGAAGCCGAACCATGACGTCTCGCCCTGGGCGGTCAGGTGATAGATACCCCAATCGCCCGCCTGGCCGGCCTGCCAGCGCTCGATCAACGTGCGGGTGCTATTGGCGATGGTACCGGCCCAGGTCGGAGCGCCGATCTGGTCGGCGACGATGCGCATCTGCGGTTTTTCTTGCAGCAGGCGTTGCATGGTCAGCAGGAAGTTCTTGCCATGGCGGGAATACACCCAACTGGTGCGCAGGATCAGGTATTGGCCACCCACGGCGGCGATCGCCTGCTCACCGGCCAGCTTGCTTTGGCCATACACACCCAGTGGGTTCGGCACATCGGCTTCGGTGTAGGGCGCAGGTTTACTGCCGTCGAACACGTAGTCGGTGGAGTAATGGATCAGCGGGATGCCCAGGGCCTTGGCTTCCTCGGCGAGGATGCCGGGAGCGATGGCGTTGACGGCGAAAGCCGCGTCCGGTTCGCTTTCGGCCTGATCGACCGCGGTGTGCGCTGCGGCGTTGATGATCAGGCCCGGGCGATGGGTACGTACCTGCTGACGAATCTGCTCGACGTTGGCCAGGTCAAGCTGGTCGCGGCCCAGCACGATGAGTTCGCCCAGGCCCTGGAGCCTTTGTTGCAGCGCCAGGGAGACCTGGCCGTGTTGGCCGGTGATGAGGATTTTTAAAGGGCGGCTCATGGGAACAGGTCTGCATCTTCCAGACTTTTGCCTTGCTGATCCTTGGCGGACAAGGTCGGAGTGCCGTTCAGTTGCCAATCGATATTGAGTTTCGGATCATCCCAACGAATGCAGCGCTCCGCGGAGGGTGTGTAGTAGTCGGTAGTTTTGTAGAGGAACTCGGCGTAATCGCTCAGTACTACAAAGCCATGGGCGAACCCCTGTGGAATCCACAGTTGGCGATTATTGTCGGCGGATAAATGCACACTGGCCCACTTACCGAAATGAGGTGAGCTACGACGGATATCCACCGCGACATCCAGGACTTCGCCAGCTGTCACACGTACCAACTTCCCCTGGGCGTGCTCAATTTGATAATGCAGGCCCCTTAGTACACCTTTTTGCGAGCGTGAATGATTGTCCTGGACAAACTGTTGCTGCTGCAGGCCCGTGGCCTGGGCAAAATCCCGGGCATTGAAACTTTCGTAGAAGAAGCCGCGTTCGTCGCCAAAAACCTTCGGCTCGATGATCAATACACCGGGCAACTCAGTGGCGGTTACATTCATGGAGCATCCCCAGCCAGCATGTACAGGTATTGGCCATAGCCGGTCTTGCCGAAGTACTGCGCACGCTCCAGCAGGTAATCGCGGTCGATCCAGCCATTTTCGTAGGCGATTTCTTCCAGGCACGCCACTTTCAGCCCCTGGCGATGCTCGATGGTCTGCACATAGGTCGACGCTTCGAGCAGGCTGTCATGGGTCCCTGTGTCGAGCCAGGCAAAGCCACGGCCGAAGCGCTCGACATGCAGGTCGCCGCGCTTGAGGTAAGCGTTGTTGACGTCGGTAATCTCCAGCTCGCCACGGAGTGAAGGCTTGACCGCCTTGGCGATGCTGATCACGTCGTTGTCATAGAAATACAGGCCGGTCACCGCGTACGACGACTTGGGCTTGGCCGGTTTTTCTTCGATGGACAGGGCGCGGCCGTCTTGGTCGAAGTCGATCACCCCGAAACGCTCCGGGTCCTTGACCCAGTAGCCGAATACGGTAGCCCCGGAGGGGCGCTCGGCCGCGGTACGCAGCTGGTCGCCAAAATGCTGGCCGTGGAAGATGTTGTCACCCAGGATCAGGCAGACCGGATCATCGCCGATGAACTCTTCACCGATGATGAACGCTTGGGCCAGGCCATCTGGCGAGGGTTGCTCCGCATAGCTGAAGCGTACGCCAAACTGGCTGCCATCCCCCAGCAGGTTGCGGTATTGCGGCAGGTCGACCGGTGTGGAAATCACCAGGATGTCCTTGATTCCCGCCAGCATCAGCACCGAGATCGGGTAGTAGATCATCGGTTTGTCATACACCGGCAACAGCTGCTTGGACACCCCCAGGGTAATGGGGTGCAAACGGGTGCCGGAGCCCCCGGCCAATACGATTCCCTTCATCATGCAATCAGATCCTTGAAGTCAGTGTTGCCCAATCGTTCGCCCTGATAACTGCCGTCCTGGACCCTGCGGCACCACTCCAGGTTGTCGAGGTACCACTGCACGGTCTTGCGCAGCCCGCTTTCAAAGGTTTCCTGTGGGACCCAGCCCAGCTCGCGTTCGATCTTGCTGGCGTCGATGGCATAGCGCTGGTCGTGGCCGGGGCGATCCTTGACGAAGGTGATCAGGTCGGTGAATTGCTCGACGCCGGCCGGGCGTTGCGGCGCCAGCTCTTCGAGCAGGGCGCAGATGCCGCGCACCACGTCGATGTTTTTCTGCTCGTTATGCCCGCCAATGTTGTAGGTCTCGCCGACCACACCCTCGGTCACCACCTTGAGCAATGCGCGGGCGTGGTCTTCTACGAACAGCCAGTCGCGCACCTGCAAGCCATCGCCATAGACCGGCAACGGCTTGCCCGCCAGGGCATTGAGGATCACCAGGGGGATCAGCTTTTCCGGGAAGTGGAACGGCCCATAGTTGTTCGAACAATTGGTCAGCAGCACCGGCAGCCCATAGGTTCGCTGCCAGGCGCGTACCAAGTGGTCGGACGCAGCCTTGCTGGCCGAGTAGGGCGAGCTGGGCGCGTAGGGCGTGGTTTCGGTGAACAGGTCGTCCACGCCATGCAGGTCGCCATACACTTCGTCGGTGGAGATGTGATGGAAGCGGAACGCGCGCTTGGCGGGTTCGTCGAGCTTTTGCCAATAGGCGCGGGCGGCCTCAAGCAGGCTGTAGGTGCCGACGATATTGGTCTGGATAAAATCCGACGGGCCATCGATGGAGCGGTCGACATGGGACTCGGCCGCCAGGTGCATGATCGCCTGCGGCTCGAAGCGCGCGAGCACGGCGCTGACGGTGGCCTGGTCGACGATATCGGCCTGTACGAACTCATAGCGGCTGTTGGACGCGATGCTGGTCAGCGACTCCAGGTTGCCGGCGTAGGTGAGTTTGTCCAGGTTGAGCACTTCGTGCTCGGTGTGCTGGATCAGGTGGCGGATCAGGGCGGAGCCGATAAAACCAGCGCCGCCGGTGATGAGAATGCGCATGTCGGAGGGCCTTTTCCTTAGACGGACATTAAGCAAATGGAGCATAGCTTGAGTGGTGGAGCAGGTCGGCACAAGCGTGCTGTGTGTTGGGGGTTGCTTTGGCCTCTTAACAATGGCGATATAGACGCCTAAAAAAACCGAGGTCGTCACAATGTTGCTCGCCACGTTGATCCATCGCGCCAGCCTACCTTGCCCGCAAGTGGACCCCGATCAGGCGGCACACCTGCTTGAGCAGCATTACGGCCTCACCGGCACCCTGCAGGCGCTGGGCAGCCAGCAAGACCTCAATTACAAGGTCGACAGCGACCGTGGCCGCTTTGTTCTGAAAATCTGCCGGGGTGACTACGCTGCCGTTGAGTTGCAGGCCCAGCACGCGGCCCTCAACAACCTGCAGGCCCATGTGCAGATGCAGGTACCTCAGGTCATCAAGGCGCACACCGGTGAAGAGTTGCTCACCGTTGCGGTGGGTGGACAAAACCTGCACCTGCGGTTGCTGGACTACATCGACGGGCAGCCCCTGACCCATCTCCCCCATCTGGGCCGCGATGTCATTGCAGGCTTCGGCGCGTTGTGCGGGCGAATGAGCCTGGCCCTGGCCGATTTCCAGCACCCGGGCCTGGACCGCACCTTGCAATGGGACCCGCGCCACGCCCAGGAGCTGATCACCCACCTGTTGGCAACCCTGCAAAACCTGCCCCATCGCGCCCTCTTGGAGCAGGTGGCCGAACAGGTTGACGCGCGCCTGCGCGACCTGGCCGATCACCTGCCCTGGCAAGCGGTGCACATGGACATCACCGATGACAACGTCATGTGGCAACGGGATGCCCAGCGGCACTGGCAGATCCAGGGGGTGATCGATTTCGGCGACCTGGTGCACACCTGGCGCATCGCCGATTTGTCGGTGACGTGTGCCGCGCTGCTGCACCATGCTGAAAGCGATCCCTTTGCCATCCTCCCGGCCATCCGTGCGTTCCATGCGGTCAACCCCTTACAGCGCGAAGAACTGCAGGCCCTGTGGCCACTGATCGTCGCCCGCGCGGCGGTGCTGGTGCTGAGCAGCGAACAGCAGCAACGCCTGGATCCGAATAACAGCTACCTGCTGAAAAACGCCGAGCATGAGTGGGAAATCTTCCATGTGGCAATGTCGGTGCCCTTTGAACTAATGGAAGCGGCGATTCTGAGCAGTGTCGGGGAGACGCCGGCGCCGTTGGCCGACCAGAACTTCGCCCCTTTGTTGCCAGGGTTGGTGGGCCAGGAATTCGCGCTGATTGACCTGGGTGTGCTCAGCCCGCATTTCGAAGCGGGCAATTGGGAACAGCCCGGCATCGATCGCCGATTACTGGATGAAGCGGCCACCGTGCACGGGTTGGCCGCCAGCCGCTATGGGCAATATCGGCTGTCGCGCACCCGTCCCGACAGCGCCGTTGAGCCCGAGACGTTCCCGCTGCATGTTGAACTGCACTTGCCCCATGGCACCGTGTTGGAGGCGCCCTTTGGCGGCACGTTGCGCAAGGGCGCCGACGGTCTGCTGAGCCTGCATGACGGTCCGCTGAGCCTGCGTCTGTGGGGGGTGAAAACCGCATTGAACCCCGGCGCGGTGCTGGTGGAAGGGCAGATAATCGGCGAAGTCCATGCCCCGCTGATGGTGCAGGTATGCCGCGCGGACATCGAACCGCCGCTGTTCTGCGCGCCCTCCCGGGTACCGGCGTGGCAAGCGCTTTGCCCGTCACCGGCGACGCTGCTTGGCCTGGCCTGTGACGCTGAGCCGGAACTGGACCCCGAGGCCCTGCTGGCCCGGCGCGACGCCAGTTTCGCCCGTTCGCAGAAGCATTATTACGTCGACCCGCCGCGCATCGAACGCGGCTGGCGCAACCATCTGATCGACATGCAGGGCCGTTCCTACCTCGACATGCTCAACAACGTGGCCGTGCTCGGCCACGGCCACCCACGTATGGCGGCCGTGGCGGCTCGGCAATGGTCATTGCTCAACACCAACTCGCGCTTCCACTACGCGGCGATTGCCGAGTTTTCCGAGCGCCTGCTGGCGCTGGCGCCGGAGGGTATGGACCGGGTGTTCCTGGTCAACAGCGGCACCGAGGCCAATGACCTGGCCATTCGCCTGGCCTGGGCCTACAGCGGCGGGCGCGACATGCTCAGCGTGCTGGAGGCTTACCACGGGTGGTCGGTGGCGGCGGATGCAGTGTCCACCTCGATCGCCGACAACCCCAAGGCCCTGAGCAGCCGCCCGGATTGGGTACACCCGGTGACTGCGCCGAATACCTATCGCGGTGAGTTCCGCGGGCCAGACAGTGCGCCGGATTATGTCCGCAGTGTGGAGCACAACCTGGCGAAAATCGCCGCGAGCCAGCGCCAACTGGCTGGCTTCATTTGTGAGCCGGTGTACGGCAATGCCGGCGGTATTTCCCTGCCTCCGGGCTATCTGCAGCAGGTGTATGCGCGGGTGCGTGCCCAGGGCGGCGTATGCATTGCCGATGAAGTGCAGGTGGGCTATGGGCGCATGGGGCATTTCTTCTGGGGCTTTGAAGAGCAGGGTGTTGTGCCGGACATCATCACCATGGCCAAGGGCATGGGGAACGGTCAGCCCTTGGGGGCGGTGATCACTCGGCGCGAGATTGCCGAAGCACTGGAAGCCGAGGGGTATTTCTTTTCGTCCTCGGGGGGCAGCCCGGTCAGTTGCCGGATCGGCATGGCGGTGCTGGATGTGATGGAAGAAGAAAAGCTGTGGGAAAACGCCCAGGTCGTGGGCGGGCATTTCAAGGCGCGGCTGCAAGCACTGATCGACCGTCATCCGTTGGTCGGCGCCGTGCATGGCTCCGGTTTCTACTTGGGGCTGGAGCTGGTGCGGGATCGACACACCCTGGAGCCCGCCACCGAAGAGACCGCGCTGTTGTGCGAGCGTCTGCGGGAACTTGGGATTTTCATGCAGCCGACCGGTGACTACCTGAACATCCTCAAGATCAAGCCGCCGATGGTCACCTCCAAACGCAGCGTGGACTTCTTTGTCGACATGCTGTCGAAGGCGTTGAATGAACAAGCGTAAATAATCGATTGTTATCGGTTATTTGCTGTCATATTTATCGCCTATGATTGCAGGTCGCTGTTAAAGCCGATTTTTATCCGTTATAAAGTCGGCCTTCACCCCCATTCGGAGCCCTGATTGCCATGACCACCCTGCACAGCACACCTCGCGCCGATGGCTTTTATATGCCCGCCGAATGGGCGCCCCAGACCCAAACCTGGATGATCTGGCCCGAACGCCCGGACAACTGGCGCCTGGGTGGCAAACCGGCGCAGGCCGCTCACGTGGCGGTGGCCAAGGCTATCGCGCGGTTTGAACCGGTGACGGTCGCGGTGTCTGCCGGCCAGTACGAAAACGCCCGCGCCCGCCTGGACGTGCCGAATATCCGCGTGGTGGAAATGTCCAGTGACGACGCCTGGGTGCGCGACACCGGCCCGACGTTTGTGATCAACAACACCGGCGAAGTGCGTGGCGTGAACTGGGATTTCAACGCCTGGGGTGGTTTTGATGGTGGCCTGTATGCGCCGTGGAACCGTGACTCGCAGGTGGGCGGCAAGATCCTCGAGATCGAACGCGCGCCGCGTTACCGCACCGAAGGGTTCGTGCTGGAAGGCGGTTCGATCCACGTCGACGGCGAAGGCACCCTGATCACCACCGAAGAATGCCTGCTCAACCGCAATCGCAACCCGCACCTCGACCGTGCGGCTATCGAAGCGGTGCTCAGTGCCAACCTGGCGGTGGATAAGATCATCTGGTTGCCGGATGGCCTGTTCAATGACGAAACCGACGGCCATGTGGATAACTTCTGTTGCTATGTGCGCCCGGGCGAAGTGTTGCTGGCCTGGACCGACGACCCGCAAGACCCGAACTACGCCCGTTGCCACGCAGCCATGGACGTCCTGCAAAGCAGCACTGACGCCCAGGGCCGCTCGTTCACAGTGCACAAAATGCCGATTCCGGGCCCGCTGTATGCCACCGAGGAAGAGTGTGCCGGCGTGGACCCGGTGGATGGCACCCAGGAGCGTAATCCGAGCGTGCGGTTGGCCGGTTCCTATGTCAACTTCCTGATCGTCAACGGCGGCATCATCGCCCCGAGCTTTGACGACCCGTTGGACAGCCAGGCCAAGGACATCCTGCAGAGCCTGTTCCCGCAGCACGAAGTGGTGATGGTGCCGGGCCGCGAACTGTTACTGGGTGGCGGTAATATCCATTGCCTGACCCAACAACAGCCGGCCCCGCACAAAAACTGAGTGCAGTTGTAACAGCGCCTCAACGGCGACCGGGCACTACTCGGTTCCAGCGCTCGCAGCAAGCCCACGGCCCCGCAAGGCCGTGGGCTTTTTTGTGTCTGAATACCTATAGATCCGGGACATTGGCATAGCTCTTGTATTGGTGTTGTCACAGTAGCCAAGGCTGATGACTGCGCAGTTCTGTCATAAACCTTGAGTAAGTTAGCCGCTCACGCAGTAGGAGAGAGCGCTGAAATGAATGCCAACATCAACCCAATGAATACGCGCACGTTTCACCCCTTGCGGGTCAACGGTGACGCCATCCATGCGCTGGCGCTCTGGTTGAAGGCTAACGGTTCGCGGCAGCTCAGGCAGCAGCCGGATTTGCACAGTGTGATGAGTGAACGCTACCCGGCGGGGTTGTTCAGTGACGATGAGATGCAGGTGTTGTGTGAGTTACTGAATAACTAACGTGTACGCCTATCAACATGTGGACGTGGGCTGTAGTGGCGAGCGGGCTTGCCCCGCGTTGGGCTGCGCAGCAGCCCCAAAACACCCCCCCGGAACTGACTGACACACTGCAGCGTTCTTATTATGGCTACTGCGCAGCCCAACGCGGGGCAAGCCCGCTCGCCACAGCGGCTCCAGTTTGCTGCGCGACAGCGCCAAGTCAGAGATTTAGTGGAACCCCACATTTAAAGCCTGTTCAGCCCTATAAAGGGTGGGTGCCTGTAAGCACCACGATGGCTGAGTGCCGCGCACCTATCCCAGGCCTTCTGCCGAAAACCGCAATCCATCCCCACCACCCTGGCACGGCGCCATCACGTCAGGTATCAGCACACGTACCGCTTCCCAAATGTATTACGAAATGTGTTTCTGACGTCGTAAGAGAAGGAATTGGGTCGTTTTTAGAACCGATGTAGGGCGTTGCTTAGAATTATTTCGCCTAAATACAGACGATTCGCGAAATTGACACATAGTTCAACGCGGGACTAGGATTGCGCCCAACGCCTGTGGCTAACCGCCATGACTCATCCAATAAAAAAAGGCCTGCGGCAGTTCAGTCGTCCGCGGGCCTTCTTTTTTCCGGGAAAAGTCGACGCCAGAAAAAGCAGAACGGAGCCTGGTGTCACAGCGCGTACTCAACCAGTAATAAGGAATACAAAAAATGTTGAAGCAACGGATGGGTCTGATTGCTCTGGGGATTTTGAGCGCCACTCAGGCCATGGCAAACGACCAGGAGCAATCCAAGGGTTTCGTAGACGACAGCCACCTGAACATCGCGGCACGCAACGCCTATATCAGCCGTGACTACAAGAATGGCAAGCAAGACAAAGCCGAATGGGGCCAAGGCTTTATCGGCAAGTTCGAGTCCGGCTTCACCCAAGGCACCGTCGGTGTAGGTGTGGACGTCATCGGCCAATACGCTATCCGTCTGGACGGTGGTAAAGGTCGCAGCGGCGCGGGCGGTATCGACTTCTTCAAACAAGGCGACAGCGGCGAAGCCGCCAACGACCTGGCCAAGGGCGGCGCAGCCGTCAAGGCGCGCATCTCCAACACCGTGATCAAATACGGTCAGCAGATGCCAGCCGTGCCGGTTCTGGAATACGACAACTCGCGCCTGCTGTCGGAAACCTACGAAGGCACCTCGATCGTTTCCAAAGAGATCGCCGGTCTGCAACTGGACGCCGGTCACTTCACCAAAGAAGCCCGCAAGAGCGCCGAAGGCAGCGACAGCGGCCGCCTGAAAAGCATCGACTACATCGGTGGTAGCTACAAATTCACCGAAAGCCTGTCCGCTGCGCTGTACGCTTCCGACATGCAAGACGTGCTGAAAAAGCAATACGTCAACGTCAACTACGTGCTGGCCCTGCCAGAGCAACAGTCGCTGACCTTTGACTTCAATGGCTACAAAACCAAGCTGGACCGCAGCTTCGCCCTGGAGAACCAAGGTGACGCCGACGCCCGCGACAACAAAATCTGGAGCCTGGGCGCCACGTGGGCCGTTGGCCCGCACAGCTTCACCGTCGCTCACCAGCGCAGCACCGGCGACACGGGCTACCTGTACGGCGGCTACCGCAACGCCGGCGGCATCGGCGATGGCGGCAACACCATCCTGCTGGCCAACTCCTACTGGTCCGACTTCAACGGCAAGGACGAGCGCTCCTGGCAAGTCGGCTACGGCCTGGACTTCAGCACCTTCGGTGTGCCTGGCCTGACCTACAACGTGGCCTACGTGCGCGGTACCAACATTGACGACGGCTCCAACCGTGGCAATGGCACCGAGCGCGAAATCTTCAACCAGTTCAAGTACGTCGTCCAGAGCGGCCCGGCCAAAGACCTGAGCCTGCGTGCTCGTGCGTCCTGGTTGCGTGTTTCCAACAACGCCGACCAGTACAACGTCGGCGGTAACGAAGTCCGTCTGTTCGCCGACTACCCGATCAACGTTTTCTAATTGATCTGGCGTCGCGCCTGATTCCAGGCGATAAAAAACCCCGACTGGTTCGGGGTTTTTTTATGTGCGCCGATCAGTCCTCGCGGTGCTGCAAAATCTTGCGGGCGAGGGAGGCATTCACATAGTCGAGCATCAGTGACAAGCCCTCATAGGGTTCGAGCTTCTGGTTGTCGATGCACAACTGCGCCATCTGCAACAACACCTGGCGTTTCTTCTTGTTGATGCGCGCGCCCGGCACGCCGAATGCGGTTTTGCGCCGTTCAGGCAAGGGCGCTTCCGGCGTCAGCTCCACGGTCACCCAGATACCCTGCATAAATTGCAGGGTGACACCGGCGATGTGCTCAATCGGCAACGGCTGCGCCAGGTTGGCGAACACAAAATGCTCCGGCGTCAGGCGCAACGCGACCTGCGGTGCGCGCTTGAAACGGCGCACACCCAGCCACAAAAAGATCAACGCGATAACAGCGATTGCCGCCCCGGCGCCGATCGCCGACAACGTGTTGCTTTTCAAACGTTCCGGGGCCAGCCAGGGCTGGCTCATGATGGCCAAGCCGAGCCCCACAAAAGGCACGGCGCACACCGCCATCAGCACGCCGCGCCAACGCCCTCCCTCATGCAGTTCACGTTCGCCGTCGGTCGATGTGGCCAGGGTTTCCAGCAACGCCGTGTGCGCGGTGTTTTCGGTGACCGCCACGTCGATCAGGTCGCGCGATAACTGCTCACGCAGCGTGCGCGGCGCACTGAAATAAGCGTCGATTTGCCCATCCGCGGCGTGGGCATCCACGAACCGGGTGGCGCTGTGCAGGGCGTCATCCGGCGACACGGCAAGCGCCTGCAGGCGTTCGCCATTCGACGGGTGCGAGTCGGTCGGGTGAGGCTGATGAATCTCCAACGCTTGTGGCGGCACCTGCAGTTCACGGCCTTGCAGTGCGGCCAGGGCGGCGGTGGGCAGATCCTCTTCCGAGGCTGAGTCACACAAGGCCAACAGCGCGTCCTCGATAAGCGGCTGCAACACCGACACGCGCAACAGCGCTGAAGCCGCCGCGCCATTGCCGACCAGGCGCGCACCTGCGGCATCCGCCAGTAACTCGCGCTCGCGGCTCCAATGGTTGACCGCCTGATCAAAGCGCTGCATGAAAAACACGCCGAACAGGAATGACGGCCGCATCAGCCACTCCTGGATCAGGTCACTGGCCAGCAGGGTGTCCAGCAGCACCGCCAGGCTGCGATTGACCCCATCGTAGATCGGCAAGAAGCGCAGGCTGTATTCGGTGTCTTCCCCTGCAAAGTGTGCGAGCTCATGGCCGATCACCGCGCCGATTTCGTCGCGGCTCAGCAGGCCGAGGTACAGCAGCGGCACATGCAAGGTGCGTCCATGCAGCGTGGTATGCGCCGGTTGCACGTGGGCCTCGCTGGAGGTCACGTAAAAACCTTGGGTCAGGCTCACCACGATATGGTCCGGTGACAGCGCGCCGAGCTTGCCGGCCAACGTATTCACGTCGCGCCACAGCGCCGGCGCCTGTGCGTGCGTCACCACCGCCCCGAACATCTCCAGCGGCTCGGGTTTGAACATACCCAGCATGTGCCGCGATTGTTTGAGCAGCAGCCAGATCGAATACAGGCAGAACGCCGCAATCACCGCCAGCACGGCCATCAGCTTGAACTCGCCGCGACCCAATCGACCGATGTGCCACATCGCCAAGCCTTCGAAACTCAAGGCCAGCGCCACCGTCGTCGCCATCGCCACCACATGGCTCACCAGCACATAGGGCAACAAGCGGCTGCCGAGGGCGAACACCTGCAATAGTTTTTCCCGCGACTGCCGCGCACGCCGCCCCGCCCACTGTGTGCCGGCCAGCGCCGCCACACCGATCAACGCCGCCAGCAGGCCCAGCCCCATCACCCACGGCGCCAGGGTGCGCATGCCGCTATTGATACGTTGGGCGGTGGGCAGTTCGGCCGTGATTTTATCCAGCCGCTCGAGCGCCGGCTGGATGCCGATTTCTTCCTCGCCCAGGTCGATATGGGCCGTAGGGTTTTGCGTCGCCAAGGTGTTCAGGGTTTGCCGAGTGGCGCTGACATCGGCCTGGTAGTTGATCAACCAAGCGGCAGCCTCACCCGCCCGCTCACGCTCCCAGCCGCCCAGAGCGGCGAGCAGCAGCGGGACAATCACCAGCAGGCAGATCAGTTTCAGGGCGTTCATGGGCATCCGTTCGCAACGCTTAGTCTTGACGGCGTTATACAGAAAAACCGCCCAGCAGGGCACCAAAAAGCCCCGGCCTGACCAGGCTGGGGATCGGTCAAACTCCTCTATCGGGTGAGAGCTGTCACGTTCGTAATCACTGCGAATGGGGGGCGTGGTTAGCGCCTGCATCAAGTCGGGTTCTCAGGCTCGGCCGCTGAGTTTCAGCGACGGCGGGAGGTTAGGGGGGGCGGGGGAGTGGGGCGCGATTGGGAAGATAGCTGGGTTGGTGGGATTAGGTGTTTTTATGGGTTAGCCATAATTATTGCCAGTTCATAATTCAGCATAAAGCTTGGAAATTGAATCTTGGGTATAGAGGTGGGGGATTTTCGAGGGGGTGTAGAGGTGTGGAGAAAGGCGGGCGGGTGAAGGGTGTTCAGCCAATACAGATACACCAGAAACAACGAAGCCCTCGCATTTCTGCGAGGGCTTTGTTTTGTATGGTGCGGCACCAGACGAACGGTATGTTTCGGCGAGACTAGGTTTTTCGGGCGTCTGGAGTTCGCTGGAAAATTCGACGTACCCCAACTAGTAACTATAAATAAATCAGCTAGTTATGGCGTTCGGTGGAATCGAATTCGGGATTTTTTAGATGTCAGCACATTGTCGGTCTGTAAGTAATTCAGTGCCGCATACGAATGGTAAACCTCCCGAATTCGAACGTTGTCGATCATCCCTTCAGTAGAGAATAGGCAGGAAACCGCCAAAAGCTGCCGTGGCGACAGGCAGCAGACGGCCACTCAGGGTGAGCAGCGTAAGGTTTGAAACCGGCATGGCAGTGCTCCCGACGGTTACAAGACCTACCCAGACTAGATCCTCTTTACGCAAAGATAAGCCGAGGGGAGCTGGATGCAGTGTCCAGGCTTTACCGCCAATCGAAACGGCGTTACCTACTCTGCAGATACGGCGCCATCAAGCCGGCAAACCACTCGATAAACGCACCGAGGCGCCGAGAGCGTTGGCGACGATCCGGATACAGTACAGACACGGTCATCGACGGCGGCCGGTAAGCTGCCAGCACTTCCACCAGCTCGCCGCTATCCAGTAAATGCTGCACATCGAACAACGGCACCTGAATCAAACCGAGCCCTGTGCAGCATGCGGTGATATAGCTTTCCGCATTATTTACCACCAAGCGACTGGGCAGTGGCAACGACTGCCGGACGCCGTCGAGACAATATTCCCACTGAGCCTCCTGCCCGCCCGATCCCGCAACATAGCCGACGCATACGTGCCGCTCCTGCAACTCGGCAAGCTCGGTGGGCACGCCAAACTCGGCCAGGTAGGCGGGGCTGGCGCAGTTGATCAGCAACACCTGCCCCAACGGTTTCACTACTAGGCTGCTGCTCTGCGGCGTGCCGAAACGAATCACACAATCGACGCCCTCCTGCACCAGGTCTATCGCCCGGTCGGTGGAACCCAGGCCCAGTTGCAGGCGCGGGTAACGCTGGAAAAATTCGGGCAGCGCAGGAATGAGTAGGCGCCGGGCGATACGGCTGGGCACATCGACTTCCAGGCGCCCCATCACCTGCTCTTGATGGGTGTGGAACAGTTGGTCGATCTCATCGATCTCGACCAACACCTGGCGCGCGCGCTGTAGTAACTGGCTGCCGTCGGTGGTCAACGACACCTTACGCGTGGTGCGGTGCAACAAGCGCGTTCCGGCATTGGCTTCCAATTGTTGAATGGCCGCCGATACTGTGGCGCGTGGCAGTTTCAGCAGTCGTGCGGCCTGGATGAAACTGCCGAGCTCAGCCACCTGAACGAAAACGCGGTACTGCTCGATGCGGTCCATGGGTTATCAGTGCTCGACGACGGCGTTAGCCTGTTTCGCTCGAAACCGGCGGACCACCCGCCATTCCACGAAACTGACGATCAACAACACCATGGTGGTCAACGTGCCCACCATCAGCAGGTCGGTCAAAAACGCTATCGGCGCCAGCGCCAGCAATAGCACGATGCCGGCCAGGTGCGATTTGGCGACCACCTGATACACCTCGCGTTTGTACAACAGGCTGGCGAATAGAAAGATCATGGGCCCCAGCAGCAGGGTCACGACGTAGGCCGTGTTCATGTGCTTGTCGGGGTGGGCCATAACCAGATCATTGCCGACGGCCGTGGCAATGATGCCGGCCACCAGCACCGCGTGAATGTAATGAAAGTAAGCGCCGGTGCGCCCAGGGTCCTTGGAGTGGGTAACGCAATGAATGGCGTCTTTGCTCGCCGTGCCGAAGTACAACCACCACATAGCCAGGGTGCCCAGTAAGGTCACCAATAACCCCACCAACACGGGAATATCCCAGTGCTCGGTTTCGGCGAGCACCGCGCCGCTGGCCAGCAGCGTTTCGCCCAGTGCGACAATCACAAACAGCTGGCAACGCTCGGCTAGATGCGCGCCCTCGATGGTCCAGTCACTGGTGCGCGAGCGTCCCAGCCCCGGCAGCGCAAAGCCGGACATGGGCGACACGTACTCACATAGCACCGCGATTAGCCATAGGCCGATACGCCACGGCCCTTCCATAAACGCGCCCGCCAACCAGAACGCCGCGGCAATCACTACCCAGCCGAGCATGCGCTTGAAGTTCGGTGCCAGCGCGTGTTCACCGGGCAAATGCAGCACGATAAAGGCGGTACGGCCTACCTGAATCGCCACATAGGCCAGCGCAAACACTAAGCCCCGCTCGCCAAAGGCTTCAGGAATGCTCGCCGCCATCAGCAATGCGGGAAACATCAGGGCGAAGATCAGACCGCGCACCCTCGGGGTTTCCGGGTTAAACCAGTTGGTGACCCAGCAGGTGTATTGCCAGCCAAGCCATACCGCGAACCACAGAATAAGGGTCTCCATCACGCCGGCCAGGGTCAGGTGATGGAGCAAGCCGTGGCTGAGTTGGGTCACGGCGAAGACATAGACGAGGTCGAACAATAGCTCTTCGAACGTCACCCGCGCATGGTGACCATCACGGTGGCGAAGTAACGGGTGATGTGCAGACTGTTCGGCGCTCATAG
Organism: Pseudomonas sp. FG86; assembly: GCF_057808775.1. Taxonomy (NCBI): domain Bacteria; kingdom Pseudomonadati; phylum Pseudomonadota; class Gammaproteobacteria; order Pseudomonadales; family Pseudomonadaceae; genus Pseudomonas; species Pseudomonas sp. FG86. The sequence goes on from NZ_JBMDIS010000018.1 coordinate 58,292, forward strand.
CAACCCCATGGTCTGGTTTGTCGGGAAAGTGTCAACGCGACATTACGGGGTTGCAATCGTTTTTTTCGCCCGTTACTTGGTGGTATAACCGCCGTTGATCAAAATCGTCTGGCCCGTCACCCACCAGCCATCACTCACCAGGTTGCGAATAAACGGCACCACATCCTCGATATCAGTCAGGCCCGTCCGCGAGAACGGCGAAAGCGCCGCTGCGGTCTTATGATAGTTCACCGCATCCTGACCTTCGGCCGGATAGAAAAACGGCGTATCCATCGGGCCAGGGCCCACTGCCGTCACTGAAATACCACGCGCGCCGAGTTCTTTTGCAGCCGCTCGGGTGAACTGCTCCACCGGCGCTTTGCTGCCGGCATACGCCGCGTAGAACGGCGTGAACGCGCCGAGCAGCGAGGTGACGATGGTGCAGATCTTGCCGTTGTCGTTGAGGTGCTTGCCGGCTTCCTTGAGAAAGAAAAACGCGGTTTTGGAGTTAACCGCCATCATCTCGTCGTACTCAGCTTCGGTGATCTCGGCCATAGGCTTTTTCAACACCTTGCCCACGGTGTTGATCGCAATATCCGGGCGCCCGACTGCGGCCACGGCATCGCTGAACAGCTTTTCCACGGCACCGGCAGTGGTCAGGTCTGCCTGCAACGCCACCGCCTTGGCTCCCAACGCCTCGAGAGCCGCCACGGTAGCGTTGGCATCGCCCTGGCTGGAGGCGCTGTTGTAATGCACCACTACGGCCTTAGCACCGTGCTGGGCGAGATCGCGGGCGAGCAAGCCGCCGAGATTTTTCACACCGCCGGCGATCAGTACGACCTTGCCATTGATTGAATGTTTGGACATGACAACGCTCCTGGGCTGGGAAAGGTACGACCCAGTCTAGAGCGGCCGCGGGCAAAGATAAGCACACTGATGCTGGATGCACTGTTCAGTGTTTTCAGCCAATAAGCGTAAAGTTACTTCCCGACTCTAAACGTCAGATGTTGTTGAGTCAGGTGAATGACCGCATATGGCTGTTCTCTGTCCTTCGTTTAGCGGTTGAACTGCCAGGCTTTTCCTAAGCGATGAGTGAGTAATTTCATGGTCAGCAAATAGTAATAGCGCGTCGATTCAGTGTGCTGGTTTAGGTTGTGATTCAAAAACCACGCAAGGTGCTTTCTCTGCCAAGTCCATGGATTGTCGCGTTGCCAGCGCTCAGCGATCGCTGTTTGGATAGCCTTCGCCTGACGCAGGTGGCGTTGACGGGTGGTGTGCGATCCGGTCAGGACGCCCGCCAGGAACAGCTCCATATCGAATGGCTTGCTCATGCTGGGCCACCGATGTACGCCGATACCACGTCGATACGGCCGTGTCCGAGCTCATAGCTGATTTGTAAGCGTGCCTCTCGATCAAGGCGTGGATTGAGGCGCCTGCATCTGCCACCGTTGATGGCCGCGAGATGATGGGTGATTTGCTCATAGCGCTCGCACGCATAGGCTGCCCGCAATTCATGGAAGCCTTTGAGATTGTGCGTATGGAGGATATCTCGGGCGGGGCGGACGATTCCCTGCAAAAAATCGAGGTAACGTTCGTTCGGTGCCAGCAGGCTGCGGTTACCGTCGGGCGAGACCTGTTCGGCAAACCTCAGTGCGTCACGAATATGATCATCTACCGCAATCCAACGAGGTGCTGACGCGCCTGAACGGCCACCTTTGGTGCCGTCCTGGATGTTGATCTTGCCGAATTGCTTGGCTTCACGTTTTAGACGGGGAAGGTCGGCCAAACTCGCCTCGCGCAAGCGCATACCGGTGGATCGCGCTAACTGAGCGATGGCCGCGGCGCGCGGCTGCTGGTTTTCGCAAAGCACGTCGACGATCCGCTTCACCTGTTCGCGATCTTGGCCTTGCGGCGCTGAACGACGAACACTGGTGCGCCGCATTCCCAGCGCCTTACTCGGGCTCTGCACTTTCACATACTGATCACCGCGAAGCGCAGCCAGGGTCCGATTTACACTGGACAACCGGTTTTGCGCAGTGGCGATGGCCAGCTCACCTAGTTCGACTTGTTGGCGCAGATGTCCGGCGTAGTCCAGCAAGGTCTGCCAATTAATCTGCCGCGCATCGTTAAACCCCGGCCCTTCCTCCGACCGACACCAGCGTACGAACGCCTGCCAGCGATCACTATGTGCTTTGACCGTGCCGTAATGCCCGCCGCCAAATAGATCGCGCAATGCCTGCGGCCCGGCATAGCTCAGTTGCCGGCCATAGCCAAAATTGCGCCCATCCCGCCTACCTACCAATGCCATGATCAAACGCCTCTCGAAGCCAAAACTTTTAAAACTTTCCCCACTTCATCCCGCCAAGGATGTTCAGTGTTATCAGGGATCAAGGCCCCTGCGACCTGTGAGGGTTGTCCACTAACGCGGGACTGGCGGCTCGTTACGACCGGGAGCATGGGCATCTCATGATCTGGCCTCCTGAGCACCGATACCGGTGGGCGGGTGGAGGCTGCATTGGCTGACGAGACCGGCGCCGCGAGATCCTGAGCCGGGTGAAGGCAGTGATGCGATGACCGGGGCATGCCTGACTGTCAGTCAGGTGCAGTCCATTCCGTGGGCTGCGGCACCATCATCTGCATCGCTGTTGCTGGTGACTTCGGTGTTTGTCACGCCGATTGTCACGAGGGGAAATGCCGCAATGCCTTGTACGAGGTGGGCTGCAGCAGTGGTAGGAGCGCCCGTCTCTTTCCGGGAGAAAGAGACGGGCGCAGGTTGGCGCAATGAAATGGCCAAGCGGATAGGTTGCTGCAGGGCAGCTATGAAAGGGGATGAGTTGCCGCAATGGGCACACTGTTAAAAGTAGGCATCCATCACATCGCTGTGACCGTGCGAGCCGCCGGACGCTAATCGCACTTTGGGAGAACCACCACGGTGTGGCGTAGCCTCAAAGGTTCTGGCTACCTGGGTTGCTGTCAACGACAGCGCTTTGCCCGATCTTTTCTACGCCTGTGGATAATTTGGGTCAAGGCTCGAATTTTCGGGAATTCTGCGGCTGTGGATGAAATTATCCACCGGTGGAAATCTATGGTTTTCCACAGACAGTTGCGCGGGCTTTAGATTTTTTAAGTGAGGTCCATCCAAGCAGGGCGGCTTTGCAGCCCCGCTTGGATGGACCCGCGTGGAAGGGCGGACTGCGGTGATCTCAAAGGCTTACCCACGTTTGGATGCGCCACGGCTATTTTGTAGGGCGGTGATGTTGTTGCCGACTGGGTGAGCGAATTCGTGAGGCGTTACATGGCCGCTGCGATTGGCATCAATGTAGTTGCTCCACCACGCCATGATCAGCCGGCGCTGCTCCAGAAATTCAGCTTTGTGGATATACGCGGCGCGCACGCGGTTGCGTTCCTTGTGGCTCATTTGTCTTTCGATGGCTGCGTCGGTCCATAACCCGGACTCCAGGAGGGCGCTACAGGCCATGGTCCTGAAGCCGTGGCCGCACACATCCTTGCTGGTGTCATAGCCGACGTTGCGGAGCATGGTATTCACCGTGTTCTCGGACATGGGCTTCCAGTACTTGTGGTCGCCCGGTAGCACTAACTCTGAAAAGCGACTGAGGCTGCGCAGGCGCTCCAGTATTTCGATGACCTGCGGCGATAGCGGAACCATTTGAATGTCGCCGTTCATCTTGGTCCCACGTGTGGAGTTGCGTACCCCTTCAATCGGTGCGCGAGTATCGGGGATTTCCCACATGGCGCGTTGAAGGTCGAACTCACTCCATCGAGCGAAGCGCAGTTCGCTGGAGCGGACGAATACATGCAAAGTCAGCAGCACAGCAAGGCGCGTCAGCTCGCGGCCATTGTAGTTGTCGATACGGTGTAGCAGTTCGGGTAGGCGGTTGAGGGATAGGGCTGGGCGATGAACTGTACGTGGTGCGTGAATCGAGCCTGCCAGATCCAGTGCAGGATTCATGGTGATCTGCCGGGCTCTTTTGGCCCCGCGCATGATGGTGGATAAGTAGTTCTGTACCCTTAACGCCACATCCATGGTGCCGCGTTCCTTGATGCGCTGGGTGATCTCTAGCAGGTCATGGGTATCGAGTTCAGCGATGGGTCGTTGGCCGATCAGCGGGAAGACGTGGGTACGCAGTCGGCTCATCACGGTTTTTGCGTGTCCTTCGGTCCAGCGACGGGACATGTCGGCGTGCCACTCCAGAGCAACGGTTTCGAAAAGCAGTGCCGCCCGCTGGGCTACGATCTTGGCCTTCTTCTTTTCTTCCATTGGATCGAGGTTGTCTAGCAGCAACGCCTTGGCTTCGTCTCGCTTACGTCGTGCGACGGAAAGGGTAACGATGGGGTAATTGCCGATGATGAGCGTACCTTCCTTGCCGCTGGGCTTGGTGTACTTCAAGCGCCAGGTCTTCACGCCATTGGGTTTGACGAAAAGGTACATGCCTCCGCCGTCGAACAGTTTGTAGGCGCGTTCGCGGGTTTTGGCCGTGCGGCATTGCAGGTCGCTGAGGGGGATCGCTAGACGTGGCATAGGGGTACGCGCTCCTTACCGGGAAATCGCAGTACCCCTAACATACCCTCGGGGAAGGGGGATTTTGTTGGATCCCGACAGAGGGTCCTGGAACGAAAAAACCCGCCAAAGGGCGGGTTTTCGGGGCTTCCAGAGCATTCGGTGGAATGCAATGGAGCCTAATGTGGTGCCGGCACCAGGAGTCGAACCCGGGACCTACTGATTACAAGTCAGTTGCTCTACCAACTGAGCTATACCGGCGTGTTAGGGCGACGATTATAGCGATTGGCAAGCATCTGTAAACCCCTGAATTCTGACTATTTTTACAAACCTTACCGCGATCCCTTTTTCTTCCCCATGTCAGTAGGATTCATCCTCCACTGCCAGGCGCAGTCGCAAGCCTTTCCACCTAAAAGGAAGCTCCACATGAAACGGACCCTCTCTCTGATCCTCCTCACCATCGCCCTCGGCGCCTGTTCAACTCAGAAGCCCGCCAATGACCCGGCCCTGGTTGGTACTTGGAAGGGCTTGCGCACGCAAACCGATAAATGCCAGTTCCTGTCGTGGACCACCCACCTCAAGCCTGATGGGCGTTTCACCCTTACTTTTTTCCGCGATGCGCAGCAGACGCAGGCGATTCAGACAGAGCAGGGCACGTGGTCGGCGGTGAATGGCAAGAATGAGTTGCGCACGGATGGGGTGCGTATGCCTGATGTGTACACCTATCAGTTGGTGGACGCGGATACGGTGCGTTACGTGAGTGTGGCGGCGGGGCCTTCCGGGGATTGTCAGGAGGATTACGCGTTTACGGAGCGGCGGCTGCGTTAACCGCTGCGGCTTGCGCTAAAGGCGGGCGCGCCGTTATCGCGGTTGCACTGGGGTGGGCCGTTTTGGGCGTGCTGCTCGGGGTGAATAAAGGCAGGGCTGATTGACGGCCCGGCCGATGGCGGTTGTGGGTCTGGCGGCGCGGGTTTTGCTTCGCTGTGTGTCGGCGCTGGGGGCATCTGTGCAGGGGTACGGGGGCTGCGACTTTGCCAGCGACCGCCCGGCGGGTTTTGCCTTGAATCCGGCAGGGGTTTGAGTATTCTGTCGCGCGATATGAACGGTGGGTTTAATTACTTAACCGTGTAGGCAAATTTTCGAGACAGTGTGAGGCAACTGATTAATTGTTGAAGGCTATGTCAGATTTGTGCCGTTCTTGACCGGTCGGACAACAAGAAACCGGATAAATCAGTGCAAGTTCATGTTCTTACAGATAATACGTTTTTATCCGGTAAATCGTCATAAAAATGGCGCCACGCCGTTCGTCGGATAATTAAGAGCAAAAAGCATCAAAATACTGACACCATCAATGTGATATCACAGAATGCGCCTCACACCACATAACTAGAAAAATACAAGGTCAGCTCTTTGCTGACCTTTTTATCGCCTTTAAAGCGCAAATCAGGTGGGGAGGGGCAGTGAGTGAGTCGAGCAGATGACATTTCAAAACTATTCAACAAGCTGGGTGCCAACCCAAATGGCTACCGCGAAATCGAATTTGTCCATGAGTTCATTGAGGACGATGTAGAGGTCCTGGAAAGCCCGGCGCTTGTTAAGCCCCTGCCTGTCGCTGCGGCGCTTGTGGATGAAGCCCCGTCGGCGCCGCTGCTGCGCCTGCTGGAAGAGCTGAACCACGGCGAAGCCGACCATCTGCGCCCTGAAGTGTCTTCGGCGCAGCCCACACCGAAAGTCGTGGTGGTGGTCTCGGTCAAAGGCGGTGTCGGCCGTAGCACCTTGGCCGCGGCGCTTGCCAGCAGTTTGCAGCGCCAGGGGCGGCCGGCGCTGGCCCTGGACCTGGACCCGCAAAACGCCCTGCGTCATCACCTGTGCCTGGGTCTCGACATGCCTGGCGTGGGCGCCACCAGCCTGCATAACCAAAGCTGGGAAGCCTTGCCGGAATTCGGTTTTGCCGGTTGCCGCCTGGTGGCGTTCGGGGGCACTGACTACGAACAACAGCAGAGCCTGAATCGCTGGCTGGGCCAGGATGAGCAGTGGCTGAGCCAACGCTTGGCCGGTCTTAAATTGAGCGGCCAGGACATCGTGGTTATCGACGTCCCTGCCGGCAACACGGTGTACTTCAGCCAGGCCCTGTCGGTCGCCGACGCGGTGCTGGTGGTGGTGCAGCCGGATGTGGCGTCGTTCAGCACCCTGGCGCAGATGGACGCGATGCTCGCGCCCTACCTCCAGCGCGAGAAGCCGCCACAGTCCTTTTATGTGATCAACCAGTTGGACGCTGCCCACCGTTTCAGCGTGGACATGGTCGAGGTGTTCAAGACGCGCCTGGGCAATGCCCTGCTGGGCACGGTGCATCGTGATCTGTCGTTCAGCGAAGCCCAGGCCTACGGGCGTGATCCCCTCGACCCAACCGTCAACAGTATCGGCAGCCAGGACGTCCACGCTCTGTGCCGCGCCTTGCTCGAACGCATCGACTCGGACCTTCCATGACCGACAATACGCTCTCCACGCCCTTCGTCGAAGGGCGCGCTGAACAGCGCCTAAATGGCGCCATCGCGCGCTTCAATCGCTGGCCTGCGGCGCTGCGCACGGTACTGGTCGTTACCAGTTGCGTGCTCGGCGCCTTGTTGTTGCTCAGCATTATCAGCGCGCCGCTGGACCTCTACAGCCAATGCCTGTTCGCCGCCGTGTGCTTCGTCGTGGTGCTGGTGCTGCGCAAGATCCCGGGGCGCCTGGCGATCCTGGCTTTGGTGGTGCTGTCGTTGGTGGCGTCGCTGCGCTACATGTTCTGGCGCCTGACCTCCACCCTGGGTTTTGAAACCTGGCTCGACATGTTCTTCGGCTACGGCCTGGTCGCGGCCGAGTTCTACGCGCTGATCGTGCTGATCTTCGGCTACGTGCAAACCGCCTGGCCGCTGCGCCGCACGCCGGTATGGTTGACCACCGAGCCGGAAGAGTGGCCGACGGTCGACGTGTTTATCCCCACCTATAACGAAGCCCTGAGCATCGTCAAGCTGACCATCTTCGCCGCCCAGGCGATGGACTGGCCCAAGGACAAGCTGCGCGTCCACGTGCTCGATGACGGCCGCCGTGATGAGTTTCGCGAGTTCTGCCGCAAGGTCGGTGTGAACTACATCCGCCGCGACAATAACTTCCACGCCAAGGCCGGTAACCTCAACGAAGCGTTGAAGGTCACCGACGGCGAATACGTCGCCCTGTTCGACGCCGACCACGTGCCGACGCGCTCCTTCCTGCAAGTGAGCCTGGGCTGGTTCCTTAAAGATCCGAAGCTGGCGATGCTGCAAACGCCGCACTTCTTCTTCTCGCCGGACCCGTTCGAAAAGAACCTCGACACCTTCCGCGCCGTGCCTAACGAAGGTGAGCTGTTCTACGGCCTGGTGCAGGACGGCAACGACCTGTGGAACGCCACCTTCTTCTGCGGCTCGTGTGCGGTGATTCGCCGTAAGCCGCTGTTGGAAATCGGCGGCGTGGCGGTCGAGACCGTGACCGAAGACGCCCACACCGCGCTCAAGCTCAACCGCCTGGGCTACAACACCGCTTACCTGGCTATCCCCCAGGCCGCGGGCCTGGCCACCGAAAGCCTGTCGCGCCACATCAACCAGCGGATCCGCTGGGCGCGGGGCATGGCGCAGATTTTCCGCACCGACAACCCGCTGCTGGGCAAGGGCCTCAAGTGGGGCCAGCGCATCTGCTACGCCAACGCCATGCTGCACTTCTTTTATGGCCTGCCGCGCCTGGTGTTCCTCACCGCGCCGCTGGCCTATTTGATTTTCGGCGCGGAAATCTTCCACGCCTCGGCGCTGATGATCGTCGCCTACGTGTTGCCGCACTTGGTGCATTCCAGCCTGACCAACTCACGCATCCAGGGGCGTTTCCGTCACTCCTTCTGGAACGAGGTGTACGAGACCGTACTGGCCTGGTACATCCTGCCGCCGGTGCTGGTGGCGCTGGTCAACCCCAAGGCCGGTGGTTTCAACGTCACCGACAAGGGCGGCATCATCGACAAGCAGTTCTTCGACTGGAAACTCGCCCGGCCCTACCTGGTGCTGTTGGCGGTGAACCTGATCGGCCTGGGCTTCGGTATCCATCAGCTGGTCTGGGGCGATGCGTCCACGGCCGTGACGGTGGCGATCAACCTGACCTGGACCCTCTACAACCTGATCATCACCAGCGCCGCCGTGGCTGTAGCGTCCGAGGCGCGCCAAGTGCGTTCCGAGCCGCGCGTCAGCGCCAAGCTGCCGGTGAGCATCATTTGCGCCGATGGCCGCGTGCTCGATGGCGTCACCCAGGACTTTTCGCAAAATGGCTTCGGCCTGATGCTCAGCGACGGCCACTCGATCACCCAGGGTGAGCGCGTGCAACTGGTGCTGTCGCGCAACGGCCAGGACAGCCTGTTTGAAGCGCGGGTGGTGTTCAGCAAAGGCGCGCAGATCGGTGCCCAGTTCGAACCCCTCAGCCTGCGCCAGCAAAGCGAACTGGTGCGCCTGACATTCTCGCGTGCCGACACCTGGGCCGCCAGTTGGGGAGCCGGCCAGCCCGACACCCCGCTGGCAGCTCTGCGTGAAGTGGGCGCCATTGGCATCGGCGGCCTGTTCACCCTCGGCCGCGCCACCCTGCACGAATTGCGTCTGGCCTTGCGCCGCACCCCTACACAACCGCTCGATACGCTGATGGACAAGCCATGACCTCGAATATGTTCTCTCGCCCTCATCCGCGCCGTGCACTCGCGCTGATGATCGCCTCGCTGATGGGCCTGAATTCGCTGGCGCAAGCTGCCGAGCAAGCCGTCACCACGGTACCGGTACAAAGCACCGACACCGGCTACAGCCTGACGCTCAAGCAACTGGGCCGTCGCGACACCATGAACCTGCAAGGCGTGGAGTCGTCCGACAGCGTCAACTTCGACATCCGTGCCGATGAAGTGGTGAAGGGCGCGCAGCTGTTGCTCAAGTACAGCTACTCGCCGGCACTGTTGGCGGACCTGTCGCAGATCAACGTGCTGGTCAACGGCGAAGTCGCCGCCAGCCTGCCGTTGCCTAAAGAAGGCGCGGGCACCCAGCAAGAACAATTGGTGCAGATCCCGCCGAAGTTGATCACCGAGTTCAACCGTCTGAGCCTGCAGTTCATCGGCCACTACACGATGTCCTGCGAAGACCCCTTGCACAGCAGCCTGTGGGCAAAAATCAGCAACAGCAGTGAGTTGAAAGTGCAGGTCGAGCCGATCGTGCTCAAGGACGACCTGGCTGTATTGCCGCTGCCGTTCTTCGACAAACGTGATGCGCGCCAGGTCAGCCTGCCGTTCGTGTTCGCGACCACCCCGGACAGCGCCGCGCTGGAAGCTGCCGGCACCTTGTCCTCGTGGATTGGCGGCCTCGCCAGCTACCGTGGCGCGACCTTCCCTACCACCCTCGGTGACCTGCCGGCCAAGGGCAACGCGATCGTGCTGGTGCAAACCACCGATGCAATGGATGTACACGGTATCGCCGTGGCCAAGCCGACCGGCCCGACCCTGACCTTGCTCGCCAACCCCAACGATGCCAACGGCAAGCTGCTGATCGTGACCGGTCGCGATGGCGCAGAGCTCAAGCGCGCCGCCACGGCGGTCGCCTTGGGCAACCCGGTATTGGCCGGCAACAGTGTGGTCATCACCAAGCTCGACAGCCTCGCGCCACGCCGTCCGTACGACGCGCCGAACTGGCTGCCAAGCAACCGCCCGGTGCGCCTGGGCGAGTTGGTCGAGCAGCAGAAACTCAGCGTGTCGGGCTACAACCCCGGCGCCATCAGCGTCGACCTGCGCCTGCCGCCCGACCTGTTCAACTGGCGTGAAGAGGGCGTGCCGCTCAAGGTCAAATACCGCTACACGCCGCAGCAGGTGTCGACCAACTCGTCGCTGCTGATCGGCCTGAATGACCAGTTCATGAAGTCCGTGGCCCTGCCGTCGGTGAGCAACCTCGGCGGTGGTCAAACCCTGCTCGACCAGCTGAAGAAAGACGAAAGCCTGCCGCGTGAAGTGACGACCCTGTTGCCGATCAGCTCGGCGTCGCCCAAGTCCAAGCTGCAATTGCGCTTTATGTACGACTACATCAAAGAAGGCGAATGCCGCGACATCATCGTCGACAACATGCGCGGTTCCATCGACCCGGATTCCACCCTCGATGTCACCGGCTACCAGCACTTTATCGCCATGCCGAACCTGGGCGTGTTCAACGACTCCGGCTTCCCGTTCACCCGCCTGGCTGACTTGTCGGAATCGGCTGTGGTCATGCCCGACAACTACGGCACCGACGAACTCACCGCGTACCTGACCGTGCTCGGCCGCTTCGGCGAAGCCACCGGTTACCCGGCGACTGCCGTCAAAGTGGTGCAGGCCAAGGACGTGCAAAGCGTTGCCGACAAAGACTTGCTGGTACTCGCCACCGCGGGCAACCAACCGTTGCTCAAGCAGTGGCAGCAATACCTGCCGGCAACCAGCGATGGCGAGCAACACCAGTTCCTGCTGTCTGACCTGCCGCGTTATGTGCGCAGCTGGGTCAGCCCGGACCCTGCGGCTAACACCCACACCGCCAATACCGGGATCACCTTCAACAGCTTGAGCAGCAGCACCTGGCTGGCGGGTTTCCAATCGCCGCTCAAGGCTGGCCGCAGCGTGGTGCTGATCGCCAGCAACCAGCCTCAGGGCCTGCTGGAAGCCACCTCCGCGTTGATCGGCGGTGACAACTACAAAGACTCGATCCAGGGCAGCCTGGCGGTGGTACAAGGCACGCAAATCAGCTCGCTGGTGGCGGACGAGCAGTACTACGTCGGCAAGCTCAACTACTTCAAGTTCATGCAGTGGCAACTCTCGCAGAACCTGGGCTGGATGCTGTTGATCACCTTCCTCGGCCTCGCCGTGGTGACCAGCCTGATCTACCTGTCGCTGCGTGCCCGTGCAAAACGGCGGTTGGCATGAGCCCGCTGCGTAGCATGGCCCTGATAGCGCTGGGCTCGGTGATGTTTGCAGGCGCTGCGCAAGCGCAGACCTGCGACTGGCCGCTGTGGCAGAACTACGCCAAACGCTTCGTGCAGGATGACGGTCGCGTGCTGAACTCGTCGATGAAACCCACCGAGAGCAGTTCGGAAGGGCAGTCGTACGCGATGTTCTTCGCCCTCGTCGGTAACGACCGCGCAGGCTTTGACAAGCTCTGGACCTGGACCAAGGCCAACATGTCGGGGGCCGATATCGGTCAGAACCTGCCGGGTTGGTTATGGGGCAAAAAGCCTGATAGCACCTGGGGCATCATCGACCCTAACTCCGCCAGCGACGCTGACCTGTGGATGGCCTACTCGCTGCTCGAAGCGGCCCGCGTATGGAATGCCCCGCAGTACCGCGCAGACGCGCAATTGTTGCTGGCCAACGTCGAACGCAACCTGATCGTGCGCGTGCCGGGCCTGGGCAAGATGCTGTTGCCAGGGCCGGTCGGCTACGTGCATGGCGGTGGCTTGTGGCGTTTCAACCCGAGCTACCAGGTGCTGGCGCAACTGCGTCGCTTCCATAAAGAGCGCCCGAACGCCGGCTGGAACGAAGTGGCCGAAAGCAACGCGCGGATGCTCGCCGATACCGCCAGCAACCCTCATGGCCTGGCGGCCAACTGGGTCGGCTACCGCGCCACCAGCGCCAACACCGGGCTGTTTGTGGTCGACCCGTTCTCCGATGACCTGGGCAGCTACGACGCGATCCGCACCTACATGTGGGCCGGCATGACCGCCAAGAGCGATCCACTGGCGGCGGGCATGCTCAAGTCCCTGGGCGGTATGTCCCGGGCGACGGCTGCTGCGGCCACCGGCTTCCCGCCGGAGAAAATCCACGTCACCACCGGCGAAGTGGAGAAGAACAACGGCTACTCGCCGCTCAGCTTCTCGGCATCGACCATTGCCTTCTTCCAGGCCCGTGGCGAAACCGCCCTGGCACAACTGCAAAAGGCCAAGGTCGACGACGCGCTCAACAAAGCCCTGGCCCCGTCGGCACCTGACAGCGCGCAGCCAATCTACTACGACTACATGCTCAGCCTGTTCAGCCAGGGCTTTGCCGATCAGAAGTACCGTTTTGAACAAGACGGTACGGTCAAACTATCCTGGGAGGCAGCATGCGCCGTCACACGCTAGCCATTGCGATTCTCGCCGCCCTGGCCTCCAGTGCCAGCCTGGCCGAAACCAGCGACCCCCAGTCCCTGCTGATCGAGCAGGGCTACTACTGGCAGTCGAAGAAAAACCCTGAGCGCGCCCTTGAGACGTGGCAAAAACTGCTGAGCCTGAGCCCGGACCAGCCGGATGCGCTGTACGGCATCGGCCTGATCCAGGTGCAACAGAACCGCCCGGCCGAGGCGCAGAAATACCTGGCCCGCTTGCAAGCGCTGAGCCCGGTCCCGCGCCAGGCATTGCAGTTGGAGCAAGACATCACCGTCAACAAGCCCGACAACGCCAAGTTGTTGGAGCAGGCCCGTGAACTGGGTGAGCCCGATGACGAGCGCGAAAAGGCTGTGGCCTTGTACCGCCAGATTTTCCAGGGCCGCCAGCCCCAGGGCCTGATTGCCCGCGAGTACTACAACACCCTGGGCTTCACCGCCAAGGGCACCAATGAAGCGATCGCCGGCCTGCAGCGCTTGTCCCGTGAGCGGCCGAACGACCCGATCGTCGCGCTGTTCCTGGCCAAGCACCTGGCGCGTAACCCGGCCACCCGTGCCGACGGTATTCGCGCGCTGGCCAAGCTGGCACCGAACAACGACGTGGGCGGTAACGCCGATGAAACCTGGCGCTTCGCGCTGATCTGGCTCGGCCCGCCCAAGCCCGACCAGGTGGCGTTGTTCCAGCAGTTTCTCACTGCGCACCCGGATGACACCGAGATCCGCGCGCTGATGAACAAAGGCATTGCCCAAGGCAAAAATGGCGGTACCTGGCAGCGCGATCCGCAGATGACCAAGGCGTTCAAGGCCCTGGACGCTGGCGACCTGAAAACCGCCGAGCCGCTGCTGGCCGCGCGCTTGGCCGAGAAGTCCAATGACGTCGATGCCCTCGGTGGCATGGGCGTGTTGCGTCAACAGCAAGAGCGTTACAGCGAAGCGGAAAACTACCTGGTACAGGCCACCCGTTTACCGGGTGGTGCGGCGTGGCAAACGGCGCTCAATGACGTGCGTTACTGGAACCTGATCAGCCAGAGCCGCGACGCCCAGCGCGCCGGCCGTGGCGCCCAGGCCCGTGACCTGGTGGCCCAGGCCGAACGCCTGAACCCCGGTCAACCCGGCGCCGCCGTCGCCCTGGCGGGTTTCCAGGCCCAGGACAATCAGTTCGACGCCGCCGAAGCCGGCTACCGCAAGGTGCTGGCCCGTCACCCTGGCGACCCGGATGCACTGAGTGGCTTGATCAACGTACTGTCCCAATCGGGCCAGCCGGACGAAGCCTTGAAGCTGATCGACTCGGTGTCGCCCGCCCAGCGCGCCAAGTTCGCGCCAAGCGTGAAAATCAACGCACTGCGCGCCACCCAGGTCGGCAAGCTGGCCGAACAGCGCGGCGATGTGAAGGCCGCGCAGGCCGCCTACCGCCAGGCCCTCGATGCCGACCCGGAAAACCCCTGGACGCGCTTTGCCCTGGCCCGCATGTACCTGCGCGACGGCCAGATCCGCAACGCCCGTGCCTTGATCGACGGTCTGCTCAAGACCCAGCCCAACCAGCCGGACGCGCTGTACACCAGCACCTTGTTGTCGGCCGAGTTGAGCGAGTGGAAGCAAGCCGAAACCACCTTGGGCCGTATCCCGACCGCCCAACGCACCGCTGACATGAACGAGCTGGCGATCGATATCGCGCTGCACCAGCAGACCGACATCGCCATCGAAACCGCTCGCCGTGGCCAGCGCCCCGAAGCCCTGGCACTGCTTGGTCGCTCCGAACCGCTGACGCGGCAAAAGCCTGAGCGCGTGGCCGTGCTGGCCGCCGCTTATGTGGAAGTCGGTGCCGCGCAGTACGGCCTGGACATGATGCAGAAGGTGGTGGAGAACAACCCCAACCCGACGGTCGACCAGAAACTGCTGTACGCCAACGTGCTGCTCAAGGCCAACAAGTACAGCGAGGCGGGCGAGATCCTGCGCGAAGTGCAAGGCCAGCCATTGACCGAGATCGGTCGCCAGCGCTACGACGATTTGATCTACCTGTACCGGGTCAAGCAGGCCGATGCCCTGCGCGAGAAGAACGACCTGGTGGCGGCCTACGACATGCTCTCGCCGGCTCTGGCCCAGCGTCCCAACGACGCCTTGGGCGTCGGCGCCCTGGCGCGCATGTATGCCGCCAGCGGCAACGGCAAGAAGGCCATGGAGCTGTACGCGCCGCTGATCCAGCAGAACCCGAACAATGCACGCCTGCAAATGGGCCTGGCGGATATTGCCTTGAAAGGCAACGACCGTGACTTGGCGCAATCGGCCAGCAACAAGGCCCTGGCGTTGGAACCGGCCAACCCGGAGATCCTCACCTCCGCCGCGCGTATCTACCAGGGCCTGGGCAAGAACAGCGAAGCCGCTGAACTGCTGCGCAAGGCCCTGGCGATTGAAAACGCCATGAAGGCCAAGACCCAGGTGGCCCAGGCCGACACTCAAAGCAAGTCGTATAACCCCTTCGTGGGCCTGCCGGGCCAGCGTCGCCAGGTCACCGACCTGACTGTCGCCGGCGCTGTACCGCCGCCGATCGATGCGCCGACCAAGACCGTGACGTCCAGCGCGTTTGCCAGCGCGACGTCCAACGACTTGAGCGAGCCGTTTGTGCCGCCTTCGAATATCGCCTCCATCGACAGCCCCGAGCTGAGCCCGGCGCGGCGCGCGTTGGATACGATCCTGCGTGACCGTACCGGTTATGTGGTGCAGGGTTTGAGCGTGCGCAGCAACAACGGTGAGAAAGGCTTGAGCAAGATCACCGACGTGGAAGCGCCGTTTGAGGCGCGGATGCCGGTGGGTGACAACACCGTGGCGTTGCGCGTGACGCCGGTGCACGTGAGTGCGGGTAGCGTCGGTAGCGATGCGTTGTCGCGCTTCGGCAAAGGCTCCACGACCCCGGCGGGTTCCCAGAGCGACAGCGGTGTAGGCCTGGCCGTGGCATTTGAAAACCCGGATGAAGGCGTTAAGGCTGATGTCGGTGTGAGCCCGTTGGGCTTCCTCTACAACACCCTCGTGGGTGGCGTGAGTGTGTCGCATCCGTTTGAAGCCAATCCGAACTTCCGCTATGGCGCGAACATTTCGCGGCGTCCGGTCACTGACAGTGTCACCTCCTTTGCCGGTTCCGAAGACGGCGAGGGCAACAAGTGGGGCGGCGTCACCGCCAACGGCGGCCGTGGCGAGTTGAGCTACGACAACCAGAAGCTGGGCGTCTACGGTTACGCGTCGCTGCATGAACTGCTGGGCAATAACGTCGAAGACAACACCCGCCTGGAACTGGGCAGCGGTATCTACTGGTACCTGCGCAACAACCCGCGGGACACGTTGACCCTGGGGATCAGCGGCTCGGCGATGACCTTCAAGGAAAACCAGGACTTCTACACCTACGGCAACGGCGGTTACTTCAGCCCGCAGCGTTTCTTCTCCCTGGGTGTGCCGATTCGTTGGGCGCAAAGCTTTGACCGCTTCAGCTACCAGGTAAAAAGTTCGGTGGGCTTGCAGCATATCGCGCAAGATGGCACGGATTATTTCCCTGGCGACAGCACACTTCAGGCGTCCAGGGGTAATCCCAAGTACGAAAGCTCCAGCAAAACCGGCGTCGGCTACAGCTTCAACGCTGCTGCCGAATATCGTCTGAGCTCGCGGTTCTACCTGGGTGGCGAAATCGGTCTCGATAACGCCCAGGACTACCGCCAGTACGCCGGTAATGCTTACTTGCGCTACTTGTTCGAGGACCTGAGCGGGCCGATGCCATTGCCGGTCAGCCCGTACCGTTCCCCCTATTCCAACTGATTAAATCGGAGTCATTCATGCCTGTTTCTGCGATTGCCGGCCTAACCATGCTGGTACTGGGCGAAAGTCATATGAGCTTTCCCGATTCGTTGCTCAACCCGCTGCAAGACAACCTGACCAAGCAAGGCGCGGTGGTTCACTCCATCGGCGCCTGCGGCGCGGGTGCGGCGGATTGGGTCGTGCCGAAAAAAGTCGAGTGCGGCGGCGAACGCATGCCCACCGGCAAAGCGGTGATCTACGGCAAGAACGCCATGAGCACCACGCCGATCAAAGACCTGATCGCCAAGGACAAACCCGATGTGGTGGTGCTGATCATCGGCGACACCATGGGTTCCTACACCAACCCGGTGTTCCCCAAGGCCTGGGCCTGGAAAAGCGTGACCTCGCTGACCAAGGCGATCACCGAGACTGGCACCAAGTGCGTGTGGGTCGGCCCGCCATGGGGCAAGGTCGGTTCCCAGTACAAGAAGGACGACACCCGCACCAAGCTGATGTCGTCGTTCCTGGCCAGTAACGTGGCGCCGTGCACCTACATCGACTCGTTGACCTTCTCCAAGCCGGGCGAGTGGATCACCACCGACGGCCAGCACTTCACCATCGACGGTTACCAGAAGTGGGCCAAGGCTATTGGTACTGCGTTGGGTGACCTGCCGCCATCGGCCTACGGTAAAGGAAGCAAATAATGAAACGGATGACCCTGGGTCTGGCGGCCTTGCTCGCCAGCGTCAGCGCCTACAGCGCCGACATCCCGTTGTATCCCACCGGCCCGGAGCAAGACGCAGCGTTCCTGCGGTTTGCCAACGGCACCGGCAGCGAACTGAAGCTGGTGGCCGCCGGCTCCAAGGCCAGCCTGGTGTTGAATGGCGACAAGTTGGTCTCGTCCTTCCTGCCGGTGGTGGGCGGTGACAAGCCGATCAAGGGCGTGTTGAGCCGCGATGGCAAGGACGCCGACCTGTCGGTGACCGTCGCCCCAGGCGAATTCGCCACCGTGGTGGCGCTGGTCGACGCCAAGGGCGCCACGCGCCAATTGGTGGTGCGCGAACAGCCGGACGACTTCAACGCGCTCAAGGCCTCCCTGGCCTTTATCAACGCCGACGCCACGTGCGCCGACGCGAGCCTGGAAGCCGTGGCGCAAAAAGCCGAGCTGTTCAAGCAGGTCGCCGAAGGTTCGTTGCAGCGGCGCATGATCAACCCGGTGGAACTGTCGGTGCAGCTCAAATGCGCCGGCGCGCCGGTTGGCCAGCCGTTGTCGTTCACCCTCAAGGCTGGCGAGCGCTATAGCGTGCTGGCTGTTCCTTCGGCTGCAGGTTCGAAGTTGCTGTTCGCCTCTGACGCACTCGCTAACTGATCGGGCCCGACACCACCATGGTCTTTGCCTCACTCGAATTCCTCACGCTGTTCCTGCCGGCCTTCCTGTTGATTTATGCCCTGGCTCGTCCGAGCTGGCGCAACGTCATCCTGTTGATCGGCAGCTGGCTGTTCTACGGCTGGTTGAGCCCGCTGTTCCTGTTCCTGCACATGGTCTTGACCGTGGTGGCATGGGTCGGCGGCTTGCTGGTGGACCGCTCCCGCGAGGATGGCAAAGGCCGGGTGCGCCTGTTGATCGCGTTGATCGTGTTCAACACGGCGGTGCTGTGTTGGTACAAGTACGCCAACATCGTGGCGGGCACCGTGAGTGAGGTGATCACCTGGTACGGCGCCATGCCACTGGACTGGCAGCGCGTGGCGTTGCCAGCCGGCTTGTCGTTCATCGTATTGCAGGCGATTTCATACCTGGTGGACGTACACCGGCATACGGTGCCGGTGGAGCGCAGCTTCATCAATTACGCCACCTATATCTCGATGTTCGGCCACTCGATTGCCGGCCCGATCATTCGTTACGACTGGGTCCGTCGCGAGCTGAACCAGCGGTATTTCAACTGGCCGAATTTCTCCCTCGGCGCGCGGCGCTTCATGATCGGCATGGGCATGAAAGTGCTGGTGGCCGACACCTTGTCGCCGTTGGTGGACATTGCCTTCCACCTGGAAAACCCGAGCCTGGTGGATGCGTGGATCGGTTGCCTGGCCTATTCGCTGCAACTGTTCTTCGATTTCGCCGGCTACAGCGCCATGGCCATCGGCCTGGGCCTGATGCTGGGTTTCCACTTCCCGGAAAACTTTAACCGGCCCTATCTGGCCAGCAGCATCCAGGACTTCTGGCGCCGTTGGCACCTGTCGTTGTCCAGCTGGTTGCGCGACTACCTGTACATCGCCCTGGGCGGTAACCGTGACGGCGTGTGGCGTACGTATCGCAACCTGTTCCTGACCATGGCGATTGCCGGTTTGTGGCACGGCGGCGATAGCTGGAACTACCTGCTGTGGGGTTCGGCCCACGGGGTGGCGCTGTGCGTGGACCGCGCCTGGTCGCGTTCGAGCTTGCCGAGTATTCCGCCGGTGTTGTCCCACGTCCTGACGTTGCTGTTTGTGTGCCTGGCCTGGACCTTGTTCCGCGCGCCGGACTTCCATTCGGCACTGACCATGTATGCCGGCCAGTTCGGCATGCACGGCATGGCCCTGGGTGACGCAATGGCGGTCGCCCTGCGCCCGGCCCATGGCATGGCGGCCTTGCTGGGCCTGGTATGCATCATCGCGCCGATCTGGCAGGTGCGCTGCGAGCAACGCTTTGGTACTCAGCCGTGGTTTTTGGTGGCGGCTTCGCTGTGGCCGGTGGCCGGGTTTGTGTTGTCGTTCGCGCTGATTGCCAGCCGCGACGCCGTACCGTTTCTGTACTTTCAGTTCTAAGGAAGCCCGACCATGCCCGCTCCTACCGCACCGACTCCACCGAGCGAATTGGCCGTTCGTACCAGCCCCCTGGCGGCCTGGGTGCTGGTGCCCTTCCTGGCGGCGGGGCTTCTGTCTTGCGCCTGGCTGATGGTGAAGGGCCCGATCAGCTTCGTGCCGGCCAAGGTGGACACCGACATGCTGCTGCATGGCGACGTGACCCACCGTTTCGCCAAGGAACTGGCCAAGGCACCGATGGCGATCCAGGCCGCCAACCTGGAGCGTGGCTCCAGCTGGCTGGCCTTCGGCGATACCGGGCCGCGCGTGCGCCAGGGATGCCCGGGCTGGCTGTTTATCAGCGATGAGCTGCGCATCAACCGCCATGCGGACGCCAATGCACAGACCAAGGCCCAGGCCGTGATCGACCTGCAACAGCAACTGGGCAAAAAAGGGATCGACCTGCAAGTGGTGGTGGTGCCGGACAAGAGCCGCATCGCGGCCGCACAGCGTTGCGGCCTGTACCGCCCAGCCGTGCTCGATGGCCGTGTCCAGGCCTGGACTGCCGCGTTGCAGGCTGCCGGCGTCTCCGCGCTGGACCTGACTGACACGCTCAAGCCCCTGGGCCCGCAGGCCTACCTGCGCACCGATACCCACTGGAGCGAAATCGGCGCCAACGCAGGGGCCCAGGCCCTGGCCCAGCGCATTCAGCAGCGCGGTATCAAGGCCACGCCGGAACAAACCTTCACGATCACCCAGGCACCGCTCGCCGTGCGCCCGGGTGACCTGGTGCGTCTGGCCGGCCTCGACTGGCTGCCGCCGAAATTGCAGCCACCGGGCGAGTCGGTCGCGGCCAGTTCCGCCCATGAAAGCGGTGGCGCCACCAGCAATGCCGACGACCTGTTCGGCGATGCCAGCCTGCCGAATGTGGCGCTGATCGGCACCTCGTTCTCGCGCAACTCCAACTTTGTGGGCTTCCTGCAAAAGGCCCTGAATGCGCCGGTAGGCAACTTCAGCAAGGACGGTGGCGAATTCTCCGGTGCGGCCAAGGCGTATTTCGACAGCCCGGCGTTTAAGCAAACCCCGCCCAAGTTGCTGATTTGGGAGATCCCGGAGCGCGACCTGCAGACGCCGTACGACCCGGTGACGATTAGTCAGTAAATTGACTTTTTGCCACTTGTCTAAAAAATAGCCAGCTCCTACAGCAAAATAATGACACTGTTGCTGGCTTGAAGCAGACTGCGGGCACTAAGGCGACGACAAAAAGACCTGCGGTAAGCAGTCGTATCAGCTGACCTTTTTCACGTCTTTAAGCTTCGCCGTGAGGAGGAATGTGCGATGAGCTTCACCGACAGTCTTCTCGTTCTTCTCGGCCAGGACGTGAGCCGAGACCCCCAAGGGCAGCATGCGCGGCTGCACTTTTTCGGCAGCATCCCGGTCGATGACGGCACACCGTTCTCCGGCCAGTCTACCCGCGCCAATGAACAAACCCAGGCGGTAGCCGGCGCGGCGCCGCGCCCGAGCGTGGTGGCGCTGGTATCGGTGAATGGGGGTGTGGGCCGCAGCACCCTGGCCACCGCCTTGAGCAGTGGCCTGCAGCGCCACGGCGAACCGGTGGTCGCGCTGGACCTGGACCCGCAAAACGCCCTGCGGCTTCACTTCGGGGTCAGCCCGACTGCGCCGGGCATCGGTGTGGCCAGCCTGCAACATGCGCAGTGGGAGACTCTCCAGCAGCCGGGTTTTGCCGGTAGTCGAGTCATTCCCTTTGGCGACAGCGATACACAGCAACAGGAAAAGCTGCAGCGCTGGCTCAAGGATGAACCCGACTGGCTGGCGCAACACCTCGCCCCCCTGGACCTGAGCGCGCGCCATACGGTGGTCATCGATACCCCTGCCGGAAATAACGTGTACTTGCACCAGGCGCTGAACGTGGCCGATGTGGTGTTGGTCATCGCCCAGGCTGACGCGGCATCTTTGGGAACACTGGATCAATTGCAGGCGCTGTTGGCGCCGCACCTGGAGCGTGAGCGCCCGCCGCAGGTGCACTTCGTGATCAACCAGCTCGATGAAGACAACGCGTTCAGCCTGGACATGGTCGAGGCGTTCAAGCAACGGTTGAACAAGGCCCCGTGGGAGGTGCATCGCGACATGGCGATCAGCGAAGCCCTGGCCTTCGGCGCAGACCCGTTGGA
Source organism: Pseudomonas sp. FG86 (assembly GCF_057808775.1). NCBI lineage: Bacteria > Pseudomonadati > Pseudomonadota > Gammaproteobacteria > Pseudomonadales > Pseudomonadaceae > Pseudomonas > Pseudomonas sp. FG86. Next base: position 79,720 of record NZ_JBMDIS010000018.1, read on the forward strand.
CAGCCTGGCGGCGGGCCTGGCGAGCGACGATATCAACGACCTTTGCCGGTGGTTGATCGCCTGCAGAAAGCTGCGGTAAAGCGCGGTTTATACGCCTATCACCAGATGCTTATGCACAATTGGGCAGTGGCCGCTGTCACCCAATACACGTTTTGTGGAGCCGTTCTCATCACGCTGCAACTGCCTGTTTTGCGGGTGGTTTATGGCGTGGGTAAAAAATGAGCAGCATGGCTTTTTGCCGGTAGCGTTGTTGGCTACAGCTTCTGTAAAGATTCCATCAACAGAGTTATCCACAGGCTGGGGTGCGACAATTTTGCCCTTTAATCGCGCTCGGCAAGCACCATCAGGTTGCGCGGCGTCAGTGTCGATTCGCAGAAGCTGCCTACCTCGACCCTGTAGCCTTTCTCGGCCAGAAACAATGCCCGATCCAGTACCAGCCAGAGCTCCAGCGGGCGCCGAAACAGACCACGCAGCAATTCCAGGTTCCTGACCTCGGCCAGGCGACGCCAACCGTCGGCCTCCAGTGCGGGCCAATCCTGCTCGCCTGTGGATAACCCTTTGAGACTCGCCAGTTCCCGGCAGTAGTCGGCGAAGGGTTGGTCGAGCCAACTGGCGGGCAGCGAGGGCGTGGGCAAATACTCGTCGCAGCCGCGTAATTGACGTTGCAACTGATCGAACCCCAGGCGCCGGGCCATCGACGTATCCCGTTGCGCGCGCACGCGGGCACCGGCGGTGACGGTTTCGCTCAGCGGCAGGCCAAGGTCCTCGACCGACAGTTGCAGCCGCGACGCACGGCCGGCGCCGGACAGCGCCTGGTAGCGCTCGGCGTTGATGCGGTTATAACAACACGGTGCCAGCGCCAGTTGCTTGCAGCCGGCGGCACTGGCCGCGTGCAGCAGGCGCACATGCAGGTCGCCACAGGCGTGCAGGGCGACGGGGGTGTGGTCGGGGTTGATCGCTACGGTTGCCATTACGTCTTGCAGGCGATGGGTGACCGGCAACCGATGGCGATCGCTCAAGGCTTGGCCGGAGGCGATCAACGCCGGATCGTATTCCAGGCAGGTCAGCTGTTGGCCAGGTTGCAGCAGGCGGCGCCCGAGATGGCCTTTGCCGGCGCACCAGTCCAGCCAATGGGACGGCGTCTGCGCAAAGTGCAGCGCGGCGCCGAACGCTTCGATCTGCTGCCATTTACGCCCGGGGACGTCGACATTCAAGCGATGGCGCGCGGCTGCCAGGGGCTGGGTCGGTAACTTATCCACAGCACTGAGGCGCAGGGCTTGCGCGGCCAGTTGTGGAAACGGTGCGGGGGCGGGCAGGTCGTGGGGCTGGTTATGGCTGCTTTCGGCATCGGCCAACGAGCGCTGGCGCAACCATTGGGCGAGTTGCGGATGCTGGGTTTCCCAGGGTAGCCGGGAGTGCGTGAAGGGCCGTGGTCGCCACAGCCCTTGGTGCTCGACCAGGAACGCATCCAGCGCCTGGAAGCGTGTCTCAACGTCCCTGGCAGGCATCGACGCGCAGCCAGCGTTCCAGCAGTTTGAAGCCGCGTACCAGCAGGTAGGCCATCAACAGGTAGAACAGCCCGGCCGCGAAGAAGATCTCAACCGGCAGGTAGGTGCGCGCGATGATGGTACGCGCCATGCCGGTCAGTTCCAGCAAGGTGACGGTACTGGCCAGGGCGCTGGCCTTGAGCATCAGGATCACTTCGTTGCTGTAGGCCGGCAGGCCGATGCGCGAGGCGCGGGGCAGGATGATGTAGAACAGCGTCTTGGGCTTGGACATGCCCAGGGCGCGCGCGGCTTCGATCTCGCCTGGCGGGATGGCCTGGATCGCACCGCGCAGGATCTCGGCGATATAGGCGGCGGTGTGCAGGGTCATGGTGGCGGTGGCACACCAGAACGGATCGCGCAGGTAAGGCCACATGAAGCTGTTGCGCACGGCATCGAACTGCGCCAGACCGTAGTAGACCAGGAACAATTGCACCAGCAGCGGCGTACCGCGGAAGAAGAAAATGTAGCAATAGGGCAGGGTGCGTACGTACCAGTGACGGGAGGAACGGGCAATGCCCAAAGGGATCGCCAGCAGCAGGCCTGCGATCACCGCGATGGCTACCAGTTCCAGGGTCAGGGTCGCGCCCTGGGCCAGTTTGGGCAGCCATTTGATGATCACGGCCCAGTTCAGGCCCAGGTCGAAGTGGGACAGCCAGCTATAGTCGCCGCTCATTGGGTGCTCCTTGTAAAGCCACGGCTGGCGCGTTTTTCCAGGAAGTGCATGCCGGTCATGGCCAGTACGGTGAGGCCCAGGTACATGAAGGCGGCGACCATGAAGAAGGTGAACGGCTGCTTGGTGACGGTCACGCCGATCTGCGCGTGGCGCATGATTTCTTCAAGGCCGATGACCGAGACCAACGCAGTGTCTTTCATCAGGATCATGAACAGGTTGCCCAGGCCCGGCAGGGCGATGCGCCACATTTGCGGCATGATCAGGCGGGTGAAGATGCGAAATTTCGACAGCCCCAGGGCGACACCGGCTTCACGATGGCCCTTGGGAATGGCGAGGATTGCGCCGCGGAACACTTCCGTGGCATACGCGCCAAAGCACAGGCCCAGGGCGATGACCCCGGCGGCAAAGGCGCTGAGGGACAGGTCGGGGTTACCCAGCATCTCCCCGAGGGCGCGCATCAGGTTGACCGTGCCGAAATAAATCAGCAGTACCCACAGCAGTTCGGGAATACCGCGGACGATGGTTGAGTACGCACCGCCCAGCCATTGCAGCGACTTGTAGGGGGAGGTCTTGGCCAGGGCACCGGCCAGGCCGAGCACCAACCCCAGGCACAGGGCCGTGAGCGCCAACTTGACGGTCATCAGCGCCCCGGCGGCGAGGGCGGGGCCGAATCCGTAGAGATCGAAATTCATGGTGTTTTCATATCGCGGCAGGCAAAGCTGAAAGCCGGCGCGCTTAAAGGCGCGCGCCGGGCAGGCCGATCAGATCATTCGATGCTGAACGGGAAGTACTTGTCGTTGATCTTCTTGTAGGTGCCATCTGCCTTGATCTCTGCCAGGGCTTTGTTCAGGCGTTCGCGCAGTGGGTCGCCCTTGCGTACGGCGATACCGATCTTGTCGCTTTCTACAACCGGGTCGCCCTTGAACTCATAGGCCGAACCGTCTTTGCTCTTGAGCCATTCGTACTGCACGTACTTGTCGGCGAGGATCCCGTCCAGGCGGCCGGAGGTCAGGTCGAGGTAGGCGTTTTCCTGGGTGTCATAGAGCTTTGCGGTGGTGTCAGGCAGCTTGTCTTCCAGGTAGCTACCGGCCAACGTCGCGCGTTGTGCGCCGATGATCTTGCCTTTGAGGTAGGCCGCGTCGGTCTTGAAGTCTGCCGTGGCTTTAGGAGCAATGAACTGCAGCTTGTTGGAGTAGTACGGGTCGGTGAAGTCGACGGCCTGCTTACGTTCATCGGTGATCGACAGCGAGGACACCAGGAAGTCGAATTTTTTGGCGTTCAGGGCCGGGATGATGCCGTCCCAGTCGGAGACATACACTTCGCACTTCTCGACTTTCATCTTGGCGCACAGGGCATCGCCGATGTCTTTGTCGAAGCCCACGACGTTGCCGCTGGCGTCTTTATTGTTGAACGGCGGGTAGGCTGCTTCGATCCCCATTTTCAAGGTTTCTGCCATGGCCGTGGCGCTGAACGCCATCGAAACGGCCGCGGCCAGAAGGAATTTTTTATAGTTCTGCATGCAGGTTGCTCCGTTAACGGTTGCTGGACATGAATTGTTTGCAGCGCGCCGAAAGCGGGTTATCAAACACCTGCTGTGGCGATCCTTGCTCTTCGACCAGGCCCTGGTGCAGGAATACCACTTCACTGGACACCTGGCGGGCAAAGCCCATTTCATGGGTGACCAGCAGCATGGTGCGGCCCTCTTCGGCCAGCGCGCGGATCACATTAAGTACTTCCTGGACCATTTCCGGGTCAAGGGCCGACGTGGGCTCATCGAACAGGATGACCTTGGGCTGCATGGCCAGGGTGCGGGCGATGGCCGCCCGTTGTTGCTGGCCGCCGGACAGTTGCGCGGGGTAGGCGTGGCGTTTGTCACCGATGCCGACCTTGGCCAGCAGGGCCTCGGCGACTTCGATGGCTTCGGCCTTGCTCTGGCCGAGCACACGGCGAGGGGCCTCGATGATGTTGTCGAGGATGCTCATGTGCGGCCACAGGTTAAAGTTTTGAAACACAAAACCGATTTCGCTGCGCAGGCGGTTGATCTGCTTGCCGTCGGCGGCCATCAGCTCGCCGTTTTTCGCGGCCTTGAGCTTGAGCTCTTCGCCAGCCACCAGGATCTGCCCCTGGTGCGGGTTCTCCAGCAGGTTGATGCAGCGCAGGAACGTGGACTTGCCGGAACCGGAGGAACCCAGGATCGAGATCACATCGCCGTCGCGAGCGGTCAGCGAGATACCTTTGAGTACCTCCAGCTCACCATAGCGTTTATGCAAGTTGCGGATTTCAAGCGCGGGCGTGGCCTCAGCCATGTGCGGTCCTCATTGTGTTCATTGCGTTCGACGCTGTTGGGCCGCCTTCCTGGCGAGGCGCCAAGCTAGCATAGCGTCTGGATGACAGCCAACAGCGCTGCGGACGGTTAACCGGGGCTCTGCGGCAGGGTGTCGCATCGGCACAGCAGCGTGTCGCGCCATCAACAACCGAACAACCGTTTGATCCCGAAAATCCACAGGCTTTACGTAAAAAGGGCGCGATGGTGCCAGCTTTGGCCGGGTGTTGGAAGGGTTAACCGGGTAAACGGCGCCTGACGGCACTTTTATGGAGCGTTGCGGACTTTGCGTGTGTGTTTGTGGTGCACGCGCTGCTCTGGAAAGTGGGTCGCTCGGTAACGCTGTAGCGGAATGCCAGCATTCTCAATGACTTGCAACGGTTAATGAATTGTCCTACAGCCCGCGTCAATTGCGGCTTTGTAACATTTTGGCGCAAATCTTGCGTAAAAAATAAAGAACGCCTTGTTGGTTTCTTTTCACAAGAAAGACTGCAGACCGGGCGAACCGTTTTCGCAATTCCTCGCAAAGGTGTGTCAATGAGTAGTACGCAAAGCTCCAATGACCTCGAACAGGGGCTCAAACCGCGTCACGTCACGATGTTGTCGATTGCCGGCGTTATTGGCGCCGGTTTGTTTGTCGGCTCCGGCCACGCGATAGCTGCCGCCGGCCCTGCGGTGCTGCTGGCCTACGCCGCTGCCGGTACGCTGGTGGTGCTGGTCATGCGCATGCTGGCCGAGATGGCCGTGGCGTCACCGGACACCGGTTCGTTCTCCACCTACGCCGACAGGGCAATCGGTCATTGGGCCGGTTTCACCATTGGCTGGCTGTACTGGTGGTTCTGGGTCTTGGTGATTCCTTTGGAAGCCAACGCCGCCGCCACCATTCTCAACGCCTGGTTCCCTAACGTGGCCATCTGGGCGTTTACCCTGATCATTACCTTGCTGCTGACGGCGACCAACCTGTTCAGCGTGAAGCACTACGGCGAGTTCGAGTTCTGGTTCGCGTTGATCAAAGTCGTGGCGATCGTGGGCTTTGTGATTCTCGGCCTGGCCGCGATCTTCGGCTTTTTGCCGACCAGCCAGGTCAGCGGCGTGTCCCACCTGTTCGATACCCAGGGCTTCATGCCCAATGGCATGGGCGCGGTATTGGCGGCGATCCTGACCACCATGTTCTCCTTCATGGGCACCGAGATCGTCACCATTGCGGCGGCTGAATCGAAGAACCCAGGCCAGCAAATCACCAAGGCCACCAACTCGGTGATCTGGCGGATTGGTTTGTTCTACCTGCTGTCGATCTTCATCGTGGTTTCCCTGGTGCCTTGGAATGATCCGAGCCTGGCGGCCGTAGGTTCCTACCAGACCGTGCTGGAGCGCATGGGCATCCCGAATGCTAAGCTGATCGTCGACCTGGTGGTATTGGTCGCCGTGACCAGCTGCCTGAACTCGGCGTTGTACACCGCCTCGCGCATGCTGTTCTCCCTGGGGCGTCGCGGTGATGCACCGGCTGTGTCCAAGCGCACCAACAAAAGCGGTACGCCTTACTGGGCGGTGATGCTGTCCACGGGCGCAGCGTTCCTGGCGGTGTTCGCCAACTACGTGGCCCCAGCAGCAGTGTTCGAATTCCTGCTGGCCAGTTCCGGCGCTATCGCGCTGCTGGTGTACCTGGTGATCGCGGTGTCGCAACTGCGCATGCGCCAGAAGCGCACGGCGGCGGGCGAGAAGATCGTCTTCAAGATGTGGCTGTTCCCGGGCCTGACCTACGCGGTGATGGTGTTCATCGTGGGCACGTTGACCATCATGCTGTTCCAGGAAGCCCACCGCGTGGAGATCATTGCGACTGGGGTCTTGAGCTTGCTGGTAGTGGCGGCGGGGTTGTTGGTGTCGAGCCGTCGCAAGGCGCAGAGAGTCGGCGCGGTGGTGCTGAATTGATGTGATGGAATGCGGTGCTTGATTGCGCCGCAGTTCAGATGTGGGAGGGGGCTTGCCCCCGATGGCGGTGCGTCAGTCGACATCTAATTGACTGATACTGGCCTCATCGGGGGCAAGCCCCCTCCCACATGTTGTTTGGCGTCAGTCTTGGGCGTTGGTGAGGGCCTGGGAGGCGGCCACATAGTCGGCCTGGAACTGCGGCGACTCGATCCACGCCAGGGCGGCAGCTTCATCCTCGCTGTCCGTGGCCCACTGCCGATACTCGATCAGCGCCGCGAGGATAAAGTCGGTGGCTTCTTCTTCGCCTTCCTGTTCCAGCACCAGTGCGAGCAGTGGGTGGGCCAGGAACACCGCACACAGTGCCTGCTGGCTGGTCTCGCCGGCGGTACGCATCGCCACGAACAGCTCGGTCAAATCCACCGACTCAAGGTCAATCCGCTCATCATCCCCGGCAAACGCATCCGGCTTGGTCGCGACGGCACGCTGGGTACGGTTCTGCTTGGCCTTGGCCTTGGCCCGGTGGGCACGTTTTTGCTGCTTGTTCGGCGAGGCCATGGGCTCACGTCCTTGGGTCAGGATCTGGGTGGGGTATTGAAGCGCAGGTTGGGGGAAATCCCAAGGGTATCTGGCGCTAATTGGCCGTTTTGAAGCCAGTCCAATGCGATCGGCCACAATCGGTCCTGATACTCGCTGCGAAAGAACGCGAAATGCCCGACCTGTTTTTCGCCGATGTCTTGTGGAGCGATGCGCAGATGGGTGCGCTCACTGTTTGCGAAATAGCCCAGCAAGCGCTCAATCGCTGGCACGGTGCCGAACGGGTCGTCAGTGATGCTGATCGCCAATATCTGCGCCTTCACTCGACTGAATGGCAAGTCGGCCAGGGCACGTCCGCTGGGCCGCGTCTCATACCTGGGCGTTGGCGTGCTCCAGTCGCGCACCACGCCTGCCGGCGTATCCTCCAGCCAGCCCAACCGCTTGCCGGGGAAATACCCACAGAGTGCCGTCAGCAGCGGCATCACCACATGCCACTTGGCAAACATCTGCCAGCGCCCGGCGGCTGCGTAATCGCGCCAGTAGGCGAACTGCGCGCCCACGGTGACGATTCGCCGGATCACCGCGCCGGATGCACCCAGCCCCGCCGCACAGCCACCAAAGCTGTGGCCGACCACATCAATCGGTTGGCCTGGAAACTCGCGCTGTGCCCGCCGCAGGATCGCTTCGAAATCCCGCGTGCCCCAATCCGACCACGACGCCTTGAAACCGCGCAACGAACCGAGGCGGGACTCGCCGATGCCGCGATAGTCGTAGGTGATCACGTCGAAGCCGTTGGCGAACAGGTAATCGGCGAAACGTGAGTAGTGGCGGCAACGTACGGAGGTGGCGGCGTTGATGATGACGACCGGTCGTTCGAGATCGGTACGCGGGTGGCGCCAGGTGGAGCCTGCGAGGGGGTAGCCGTCGGCGGCGGATTCTTTGAAGGATTCGCGTTGGCTATTTCTGGGTGTAGTTGCACGTTCTATTGAAGAGGCGTCATTCAAGTTCATCGTTTCAAAGCCCCTGCCTGGATTATTGTTTTTTAGTACCGAAATTATTGATTGCATCGAGCAGTACAACGCCTCTTCCCTCGACCTCGCGCCAGTAGAAGCATAGGCTCACGCCTTTGCGATTCATACTGAGTGTTTTCATGACCCGCGACACCCTCGAGCACAATCAGGTCCCGGTCTACTTCGCCGCCGTCCTGCTGGCTGCCGCTTTCGGCCTGCTCGCGCCTTCGTTGGCCCATGGCCTTGGCGTGCTGGTTACGCCCGCCATCGCGGTGCTGATGTATGCGATGTTCCTGCAAATCCCGTTTCTGGATCTGCGCCAGAGCCTGGGTCACAAGCGCTTTCTGGCGGCGTTGCTGCTGGCCAATTTCATCCTCGTGCCGTTGCTGGTGTGGGGGTTGACCCGTGGCCTGGTGGAGCGCCCGGCGTTGCTGGTGGGCGCATTGCTGGTGTTGCTGACGCCGTGTATCGACTACGTGGTGGTGTTTACCCATATCGGTAAGGGCGATTCCCGCCTGATGCTGGCGGCGACGCCGTTGCTGTTGCTGTTGCAGTTGGTGCTATTGCCGGTGTACCTGGGTTTTATGCTGGGGGCGCAGGCCGACGTGGTGGTGCAGGCAGGGCCGTTTGTCGAGGCGTTCCTGTTGTTGATCGTGGTGCCGATGATCCTGGCGGTGATCACCACCTCCCTGGCGCGGCGATCATCGCCGGTCAACGCTTGGAGCAATGCCTGGGCGTGGTTGCCGGTGCCGGCGATGGCACTGGTGTTGTTCGTGGTGATCGCCTCGCAAATCACCTCGGTGGTGCGGGATATCAACCTGCTGCTCCCGGTACTGCCGGTGTATATCGGCTTTTTGCTGCTGGCGCCGCTGATGGGGGCGTTGGCCGCGCGGTTGTTCGCGTTGCCAGCGGTCACGGCGCGGGCGGTGACGTTCAGTGCATCGACGCGCAACTCGCTGGTGGTGCTGCCCTTGGCGCTGGCGCTGCCCGAAGACGTGCGTGGGGTGGCGGCGACCGTGGTGATCCTGCAGACCCTGGTGGAGCTGGTGGGTGAGTTGGTCTACGTCCGGCTGGTCCCGAAGTGGGTGTGGCCTGCGAGTCGCTAGAAGCGGCAATCTTCAGGTTGTTCAGGCGCTATTCAGGGGCGGGTTCGGCACCATAGGTCCGCGCTCCCTACCTGACAGGTCAACCGATGGATCAACGCTACCGCTTTCGCCTGGAGTCCCTGGGCATTTTTCTGATCGCTTTGTTGCTGTTCACCCTGGGTATCTGGGATCAGCAGCCCCAGGGCTTTGATGGGCGCTGGGCGTTGTTCCTGCAGGAGATGTTTCGCCATGGCGCGAGTCTTTTCCCTACGACCTATGGGCAGCCCTACGCCGACTACCCTGGTACCGCGACGTTCTTCAGTTTTGTATTTGCGCGCTTGTTCGACGCGCCAAACCATCTGGCAAATGTCCTGCCCACGGCGCTGGCCTCGGCGGGTGTGGTTGCCCTGATCTATCGCTTGCTGGTGCCTTACGGCCGCAACTGGGCGTTGCTCACGGTGCTGCTGACCTTGCTCACCACTCAGTTGCTGGAAAAGTCGCGCTCGGTCTGCCTGGACCAGATGGTGGCGCTGCTATGCGTCGGCAGTTTCTATCTGCTGCACAGTGGTGAACGCCTCGGTTCGCGCCTCAGGCAATTGGCGGTGTTCCCGCTGTTCGTCCTGGGCTTTGCGATTCGCGGGCCGTTAGGGTTGATCGAGGTCTGCGGCGTGGTCTGCGTGTATTGGGCGTTGGGCCGTCCCGGCGAGCGGGTCAGGCAGGTGCTGGTGCACGGTATGGTTGGCCTGGTGCTGTTGGCGGCGTGCTGGTGGTTGCTGATGAAGCTGGCGCGGATCAGCGGTGGCGATGCCTTTGCCGATGAAGTGTTCAGGATGCAGGTCGGTGGGCGCCTCGACGAAACCGGTGAGCCGTTCTATTTCTATTTCCAGTTGAGTTTGTACCGCTACTTCCCCGTGGTGCCCCTGGCGTTGGCCACGATGATTGCGTTGCGACATCGCTGGGCGCAGCGCCAATGCGATGAGAATGTGCAACTGGCGATACGGCTTGCGGCCTGCGGCCTGATGATTTTGCTCGGGCTGTCGGTGCCGCACTTCAAACGTGCCTATTACATCTTGCCCATGGTGCCAATGTTCGCCGCTGTCGCGGCCTATGGGCTGCTCCATGCGCAGGGCTGGTTTGCGGGCATACGTCGATGCTACGAAGGGCTCGTCGTGGCGCTGCCGGCGTTGGGTGGGGTTGTGGTGTTTGTGTGTCGCTATGGGTGGCAGAAACACGGTTACTGGCCTAACGTTTCGTTGCCTCTGCTGATTGGCGCTCTGGTGCTGTTGCAGTTGGCGGCGTTGCTTGCCTGGCGTCGCAGCGCGCGACTGGTGTCGCTCAGTGCGATTGCACTCGCGGCGCAGTGGTTGTTGCTGGTGACGGTGGTGGAGCCGGCCAAGGACCTGCAGTTCGACACCCGGCAGTTTGTCAGCCAGGTGGAAGCGCTGCGTGCGACGGAGCCTGGGCCGTTGGTGTTCGTCAATCTCGGTCGGGACACCTGGGCGGTGCGCTACATGATGAACCTGGACCACGACGAGCAACCGCTGTTCGTTGGGCGCAATGAGATGGAACGGTTGGGCGAACTGCCTCGGCCGGCGTGGGTGATAGTGGCGCGTAAGGAAACCGCGCTGCTGCAGGGAACGCCAGTGGAGCATTTGACTCCGATGTACAACGGGCGCTTGAACGACAACCCGTTGCTGGTGTTTCTGCTCAAGTGAACAGGCGATTTAGAGCGTGTTGGTGTATGTTTGCCGGGTAAATGACCGGCGGGTCATATAACGCCTATCTGGCTTTACCGTTTTTGTAATCGTTGTAACGTGCGGATCAAGGAAATGATGGAAATGGACTTCAAGCGGCCCGGCGCTCAATCACCCGGTGCGACCTCCCTCGCGGGTGGCGGTCACGTGATCGGCCGCTCGCGGCTTGGCTTGCTGAGCATCTGTTTCGACGGCGGCTGCAGTTACCCCTCGATGATTATCATGTTGCAGGGCGTGTTCAAGCGCTACGGGCGCCTGGTGCGCTTTGGCGAGAAGTTGTCGGCGCAGGACTGGTTAAATCGGGTCGAGGAGCGCGGCTTCCAGGTGTCGGACCAAGAGAGGGCGGCGGTGGTGACGCTGATGTGGGATCGGCGTTGAGTGACCGAGTGGCAGGGGCGATGTTGAATCGCCCTTGATCAAGGCGTCAAATCCCAGGCAACAAAAAACCCGCACCAGGCGGGTTTTTTGTGTGTTCCAGATGATAGTTGCACCACCTGAAACTTAATAGTGGTGCCCAGAGACGGAATCGAACCGCCGACACGGGGATTTTCAATCCCCTGCTCTACCGACTGAGCTATCTGGGCAACGGGGCGCATTAAACGGGTTTTTCAGGGGGTCGTCAAGCAAGTTTTCAAAAAATATTTAATTATTACCGTCGCTTACGTGCCGACCCCGGTTTTTGATCAATTATTGAGCAGGCGGCACGTAGCCGTCGGCCTTGGCGTAATCCTCGCCGGAAAAATACTTGTCCATCTCACCTTGCAGGTATTTGCGGTCTTCGGCGTTCATCATGTTCAGGCGTTTTTCGTTGATCAGCAGGGTCTGGTGTTTTTGCCAGTCGGCCCAGGCTTTGGCGGAAACATGATCGAACACGTCCTGGCCTTTGGCACCTGGGTATGGAGGGCGTTCCAGGCCGGGCAGTTCTTCTTTGTACTTGCGGCACATTACGGTGCGGGTCATGACGACTCTCCTGCGTTCAATACTTCAGCCGCGCGCTTCAGCAGTTTTTTCACCGGGGCGGCAAGGCCCAGGCGCGGCGGGGTGGCGAGGTTATACCAGAGCCAGTCGGCCTCGGCCACGTGATGGGCGGATTCCTCGACCTGGACCAGCCAGGGTTCGATGGCCAGCTGGAAGTGGCTGAAGGTGTGGATCAGCCCCGGCAGTGCCTGTTGCGTGCCCAAGGCCAGTGCATGCTGGTGGGCGAGGTGTTCGAGGTCGTCGAGGTCGTCCAGCTCCGGCAAGCTCCACAAACCGCCCCACAGGCCCGTGGAAGGGCGACGGTAAAGCAGGATCGCGCCCTCGGCGTTGGCCAGCATTGGCATCAGCGTGCGCTTCTGGGGGATGGCCTTGCGTGGCTTGGGGATCGGGTAGCGTGTCTCCAGGCCGAGCATATGGGCTTCGCAGCCTTTTTCCAGCGGGCATAACAGGCAACTGGGCTTGCTGCGGGTGCAGAGGGTTGCGCCCATGTCCATCATCGCCTGGGTGTAGGCGTTGACGCGGGTCTGCGGGGTGAAGCGCTCGGCGGTGGCCCAGAGTTGCTTGGCGACCTTCGGGTCGCCGGGGTAGCCCTCCTGAGCGGTATAGCGCGCCAGGACGCGCTTGACGTTGCCGTCGAGGATCGGTGCGCGCAGGCCCATGCTCAGGCTGGCAATTGCACCGGCCGTGGACAGGCCGATACCGGGCAGCCCGGTGAGTTTTTCGACATCGCGGGGAAACTCGCCGCCGTACTCGGCCACGACGATCTTCGCGGTCTTTTGCAGGTTGCGTGCCCGGGTGTAGTAGCCCAGGCCGGTCCACAGGTGCAGCACTTCATCTTCCGGGGCGGCGGCCAGGGCTTCGACGGTTGGCAGCGAAGCCATGAAACGGTCGAAGTAGTTGAGCACGGTGCTGACCTGGGTCTGTTGCAACATGATCTCCGAGACCCACACCCGGTAAGGGGTGATGCCCTGTTGCCAGGGCAGGTCATGGCGACCGTGGCGGTCGTACCAATTCAGCACCGCCTGCGAAAACTGCTCGTTTCTCATCGTTTGAACAGGCCTTTCAACGCATCTTTGAGTTGCGGGTTAACCTTGTCGAGCTTCTCTTCCAGCTTCTCGTTGAGGCGGTTGCCGGCAGCCTTGATGGCGACCTGGCCCAGGCCATCCTTGTCCAGGCGGCATGCCTTGGCGCCCAGTTCCAGCGGGCCACGGCAACGTAACGGAACTTCGATGCCCTGGAAGTTGGCGCCTACTTCACACGCCGGGTCCGGTACTTCGCGTTGGTCGCCTTCGACGATGATGCCCACCCGATAATCCATGCCGAGCACACGCAGGTCGATGTCACCGTTGCCGTTCACCGTGAGGCCTGGGATACGCACTTTCAGGTCAGGGTTATTGGCTACGCCATTGCGGAAGCTCAGGTTGCCCTTCAGTTCCTCGAACGGTGTGTCCTTGCCGCGTGGCTCGCTGTTCAAGGTCTTGCGGTTGAGCAGGGCAATACCGGTGCATAACTGCTGTTCAAGGTTGGCGTTGAGCAACACGCCATTATTGATCACGAAGCTGGCGGTGCCGTTGAGGCTGTCGATCAGGGCCTTTTGGCTGTTGCCGCGGCCGCTGAGGTTGCTGTCGAGGGTGACCAGGCCTTTCACCGGCGGATTTTGCCCTTGGGCTTGCAGGATGCGTTCGACCGGCACCTGCTTGATGCGGCTCTGCAGCGCCAGTACCGGAATATCCTGGCGCACATCGAGGGTGCCGTTGGCCTGGAAGGTGCCGTTGTAGAGGCCGCCGCTCAGGGTGTCGAGCTTGAGCTGGCCGTCGAGGCCGGTGGCCTTCAGTGCCGCGTTCTGGATTGGCAGCTTGCTCAGGGTCAGTTGCCCAAAGGTGAGGTCGGCATTCACATCCAGGGTGCGCAGGCGGGTCAGTGGCAGCAGCTTGTCGGTGCTCCAGGCGCCCTTGGTCGGGGCGTCCGGCAGCGGTGTGGTGCCACCGGCGGCCATCGCGCCGGCTTCGCTGTTCTGGACTTCGGCCTGGCGTGCAGCGGCGGCGCCTTTGGCGGCGTCGGACTTGGCCGGCAGGTAGTTGTCGGCGTTGAACGTGTCGCCCTTCAGTTGCACGCGCAGTGACTGCTTGGCGAAATCGTCCACCGCGATGCGACCGGTAAAGGTGCTGCCGTCGAGTTTCAGGTTCAGGTCTTCCAGCGCCATGCTGGTCGGCGTGCCCTTGAGGCGGCTGACCAGTTCGACCTTGCTCAGGCTGCCCTCGGCCATGTGCGGCAGCGGGTTGCCGATGCTGTCGAGGAACGTGGCCAGGTCAAACTGGGCGATGGACAGTGCGCCACTGATCTGCGGTGTCTTGTCGAGGTCGTTGACCTTCAGCTCGCCGAGTGCGCGCAGCTGGTTGGCCGAGAGTTTCAGGTTGGTCCACTCGGCAATGTTGGCCGCCAGGTCCACCAGCAGTTGACCCTGGGTGGAGAAGGTCACGGTCTTGCCTTGCAGCGGTTCACCGGTGGCTTCGCCGCTGAGTTTCATGTCTTCGAACTGGTAGCGCTTGAGGGCGCGTTGAATGCGCAGGTTGCCGTTGAGCTCGGTCTTGACGCGCATCACCGGCTGGTTACTGCCGAAAAAGGCCGTGAGTTTCAGCGGAATGCTTGCCCCTTCGTGCACGGCACCGGCGCTCAGCTGGATGCTTTCGGCGCTGAACTGCTTGCCGGTCTGCTCATCGTTGTATTCGATGCGGGCGTTGTTGATCGTCAGGCTGTCGATATCGAGGCGGATCGGTTTTGGCGGTTTTTCCGGTTCGTGCTCGGCAGACTGCTCCACTGGGGCAGGGGTGGCGGTACCTGCCTCCGGCGCGGTCTTACCGATGTCTTCCCAGTTGCCATGGCCCTGCTTGTCACGGTTCAGGCGTAGATTGAGGCCCTCGACACGCACATCGCTCATCTGCACCTCGCGGCGCAGCAACGGCAGCACGCGTACCGACAGGCCGAGCATCTGCAGGTCAGCGAACGGTTGGGTCGGGTTGGTCAGGGTCGCGACGCTGGCTTCGTGCAACTCCAGGCCCAGCCACGGGAACAGGCTCCAACCGATATCGCCATTGAGCGTCAGCTCGATGTGGGCCTTGTCGCGGGCAATCTGGCGAATCTCGTCTTTATAGTCGTTGGGATCGAAGAGATGGGTCAGGGCAAAGCCGAGAGCCACAATGATCAGCAACAACCCGAGAAGTACCAGACCCAGGATTTTGCCGAACGCTTTCATGGGCGAGTCCTTGTATGTCGATTTCAAAATGTAGCCGCAGAGTATAACGCCCGACGACCGGCGTCAGTTCACAGATCGTTACATTGTATCTAGGGCCAGGAAAACGGAATTTTGACGTCAAAAAGTGCAAAAAATCCGAAAAACGTAGTGGCACTTTGGTTTTTATGGCGTCCACTGATGCTAATCTCTGCACGTTCGTTCGCCTTCTGCGACTTAAGGTCGCGCCTAAATGGAGCTCTACTCAACAAAACGGCCACGCTTTGCGTGCAAGGCCGAGGGAGAGAGCGCCTGACGAACACATACTAACAACTGGGGGAAACACCAATGAGTACTAGCATGGCGGCGAGTATTACTGCCGCACAGCCTGCGTTCCTGTCCAAGGAACGCATCATCGCCAAGCCCGGTTTCAACCGCTGGCTGGTTCCACCGGCCGCCCTGGCCATTCACTTGTGCATCGGCATGGCCTACGGCTTCTCGGTGTTCTGGCTGCCACTCTCCAAGGCGCTGGGTATTACCGCACCTGTTGCCTGTGCGCCGGACATGAGCTTTATCGCCCAAGTCTTCTCGTCCCAATGCGATTGGCCCATCTCTATGCTGGGCTGGATCTACACCCTGTTCTTCATCTTCCTGGGCTGCTCGGCAGCGATCTGGGGCGGCTGGCTGGAACATGCCGGGCCACGCAAGGCGGGTGTTGTATCGGCGCTGTGCTGGTGCGGCGGCCTGTTGATCTCGGCGCTGGGGATCTACACCCACCAGATCTGGCTGATGTGGATCGGTTCTGGGGTTATTGGCGGTATCGGCCTGGGCCTGGGCTATATCTCGCCCGTGTCCACCCTGATCAAGTGGTTCCCGGACAAGCGCGGCATGGCGACCGGCATGGCGATCATGGGCTTCGGCGGTGGCGCCATGGTTGGCGCGCCGCTGGCCGCTGCGTTGATGGGGCACTTTGCTTCGCCGACCAGCGTGGGCGTGTGGCAAAGCTTCCTGGTGATGGCGGCGATCTACTTCGTCTTCATGATCGGTGGCGCACTGTCGTACCGTGTTCCGCCGACCGGCTGGAAGCCTGAGGGCTGGACCGCACCGGCGAAAAAAGCCAGCAACTCGATGATCACCCACCGTCACGTGCATGTGAACGTGGCCTGGAAAACCCCGCAATTCCGCCTGGTATGGCTGGTGCTGTGCCTGAACGTCTCCGCCGGTATCGGCATCCTGGGCATGGCTTCGCCGCTGCTGCAGGAAGTGTTTGGCGGCAAGCTGTTGGGTGTGGATGTACCGTTTGGCCAGCTGGATGCGGGGCAACTGGCGTCGATCGCGGCCATTGCTGCGGGCTTCACTGGGCTGTTGAGCCTGTTCAACATTGGTGGCCGGTTCTTCTGGGCGTCGTTCTCCGACTACCTGGGCCGTAAAAACACCTACTTCGTGTTCTTCGCCCTGGGCTTTGCCCTGTACGCACTGATCCCGAACCTGGGGCACCTGGGTAACGTGGCGCTGTTCGTGGCGGCGTTCTGCATCATCCTGTCGATGTACGGCGGTGGTTTTGCGACGGTTCCGGCGTACCTGGCCGACCTGTTCGGTACCCAGATGGTCGGCGCGATCCACGGTCGCCTGCTGACTGCCTGGGCGGCGGCGGGCGTGTTGGGCCCGGTGCTGGTCAACTACCTGCGTGAATACCAGTTGAGCATCGGCGTTGAACGCGCTGCGGCCTACGACATCACCTTGTACATCCTGGCGGGCCTGCTGGTGCTGGGGTTCATCTGCAACATGCTGGTGCGTCCTGTGGCCGACAAGTACTTCATGACCGATGCCGAGCTGGCTGCCGAACAGGCGCTGGGTCATGACAAAGGTGCTGATGCCACGACCGTGCTGGAGTGGAAAGCCTCCGCCGGCAGCAAGCCGCTGGCTGTTGCGGCCTGGTTGGTGGTGGGTATTCCGTTGGCATGGGGGGTGTGGGTGACCCTGCAGAAGACGGCGGTGCTGTTCCACTGACACCGCGCATGCCTTGTGGTCCCAGGCGTGTTGGGACCACAGGCGTGTTGGGGGTTGTGGCGAGCGGGCTTGCCCCGCGTTGGGCTGCGCAGCAGCCCCAATAAAACCAACGCGTTCTTCCCGTCAGAACGCGTTGGTACATTTTGGGGCTGCTGCGCAGCCCAACGCGGGGCAAGCCCGCTCGCCACGACAAGCCCGCTTAGACACTAAGCCCGCTTCGACACATAAGCCCGCTCTTGCTTGTATGCACATGTCTATCCCCGACACTCCATCAGTCTTATCCCCTTCGATGTTTCTGTTTAGCGCCCGCGCCCCTATAATGGCTGCCTTTTTCGCCCAATGATTTTGCGGAGCTGGTGATGGCCGAACGTAAGGCGTCCGTCGAGCGCGACACTCTGGAAACCCAGATCAAAGCCTCGATCAACCTGGATGGCACCGGAAAGGCCCGATTTGATATCGGTGTACCTTTTCTTGAGCACATGCTGGACCAGATCGCCCGTCACGGGCTGATCGACCTGGATATCGTCAGCAAGGGCGACCTGCATATCGACGACCACCACACGGTGGAAGACGTAGGCATCACCCTCGGCCAGGCGTTTGCCAAGGCCATTGGCGACAAAAAAGGCATCCGTCGCTACGGCCACGCCTATGTCCCGCTGGACGAAGCGCTGTCGCGCGTGGTCATCGACTTCTCCGGCCGCCCAGGCCTGCAGATGCACGTGCCCTACACCCGCGCCACCGTGGGCGGCTTCGACGTCGACCTGTTCCAGGAGTTCTTCCAGGGTTTCGTCAACCATGCGCTGGTGAGTCTGCACATCGACAACCTGCGCGGCACCAACACCCACCACCAGATCGAAACCGTGTTCAAGGCTTTCGGCCGCGCGCTGCGCATGGCAGTGGAGCTGGATGAGCGTATGGCCGGGCAAATGCCCTCGACCAAGGGCGTCCTGTAATGCAGACGGTCGCGGTTATCGATTACGGCATGGGTAACCTGCACTCGGTGGCCAAGGCCCTCGAGCACGTCGGGGCCGGCAAGGTGCTGATCACCAGCGATGCCAATGTGATTCGCGAAGCCGACCGCGTGGTATTCCCGGGCGTTGGCGCGATTCGCGATTGCATGGCTGAAATTCGCCGCCTGGGCTTTGACAGCCTGGTGCGCGAGGTCAGCCAGGATCGCCCGTTCCTCGGCATCTGCGTGGGCATGCAAGCCTTGCTCGACAGCAGTGAAGAGAACGACGGCGTCGACTGCATCGGCCTGTTTCCCGGCCAGGTGAAGTTCTTCGGCAAGGACCTGCACGAAGACGGCGCCCACCTGAAAGTCCCGCACATGGGGTGGAACGAAGTCAGCCAGGCGGTGGATCACCCGCTGTGGCACGACATTCCGGACATGGCGCGTTTCTACTTCGTGCACAGCTACTACATCGCCGCCGGTAACCCGCGCCAGGTGGTGGGGGGTGGGCACTACGGCGTCGACTTCGCCGCTGCGTTGGCCGAAGGTTCGCGTTTTGCCGTGCAGTTCCACCCGGAGAAGAGCCATACCCATGGCCTGCAATTGCTGCAGAACTTCGCCGCCTGGGATGGGCGCTGGTAAATGGCCAGGAAACCGAAGCAGCCGATCTTGAACCTCACGCCTGAGCAGGAGCGTGAGGCCACCGACAAGATCAAGCGCTTCATGGAGGATCGCTTCGAGCTCAAGCTGGGCTCGTTCGAGGTCGCCGAGATTCTTGAGTTGTTCACCACCGAAGTGGCTCCGCATTATTACAACAGGGCGATTTTCGATACGCAGACGCTCCTTAAAGAAAGGTTCGAAAGCATCGAAAGCGACCTGTGGTCGCTTGAGAAACCCTGATTTCCCGAGCATTGCTGAATATCGAATAAGGTTTGCCAGATGCTGATTATCCCCGCTATCGATCTCAAGGACGGCGCCTGCGTACGTCTGCGCCAAGGCCGTATGGAAGACTCCACCGTGTTCTCCGATGACCCGGTGAGCATGGCTGCCAAATGGGTGGAAGGGGGCTGCCGTCGTCTGCATCTGGTGGACTTGAACGGCGCCTTCGAAGGCCAGCCGGTCAATGGCGAGGTGGTCACCGCGATCGCCAAGCGCTACCCGAACCTGCCGATCCAGATCGGCGGCGGTATCCGCTCCCTGGAAACCATCGAGCACTACGTGAAAGCGGGCGTGAGCTACGTGATCATCGGCACCAAGGCGGTGAAAGACCCGGCGTTCGTCGCCGAAGCCTGCCGCGCATTCCCTGGCAAGGTGATCGTCGGCCTGGACGCCAAGGACGGTTTCGTCGCCACCGACGGCTGGGCTGAAATCAGTACCGTGCAAGTCATCGACCTGGCCAGGCAGTTCGAGGCCGACGGTGTGTCCGCCATCGTTTATACCGACATCGCCAAAGACGGCATGATGCAGGGCTGTAACGTACCGTTCACTGCGGCACTGGCGGCGGCGACGAAGATTCCGGTGATTGCTTCCGGCGGTATTCACAACCTGGGCGACATCAAGTCGCTGCTGGACGCCAAGGCTCCTGGGATCATCGGCGCCATTACCGGCCGCGCGATCTACGAGGGCACCCTGGACGTCGCCGAAGCCCAGGCTTACTGCGATGCCTACAACGGCTGAGGACTGACCATGGCGCTGGCCAAACGCATCATCCCTTGCCTGGACGTCGACAACGGTCGCGTGGTCAAGGGCGTCAAGTTCGAGAACATTCGTGACGCCGGCGATCCGGTGGAAATCGCTCGCCGCTACGATGAACAAGGTGCCGACGAGATTACCTTTCTCGACATCACCGCCAGCGTCGACGGCCGCGACACCACGTTGCACACCGTCGAACGCATGGCCAGCCAGGTGTTTATCCCGCTGACCGTGGGCGGTGGCGTGCGCACCGTGCAAGACATCCGCAACCTGCTCAATGCCGGCGCGGACAAGGTCTCGATCAACACCGCGGCCGTGTTCAACCCGGAGTTTGTCGGCGAAGCCGCGCAGCACTTTGGCTCGCAATGCATCGTGGTGGCCATCGACGCCAAGAAAGTCTCCGGCCCCGGCGAAACCCCGCGCTGGGAGATCTTCACCCACGGCGGGCGCAAGCCAACCGGGCTGGACGCAGTGGAGTGGGCGATGAAGATGGAAGGCCTGGGCGCCGGCGAAATCCTGCTGACCAGCATGGACCAGGACGGCATGAAAAACGGCTTCGACCTGGGCGTGACCCGCGCGATCAGTGATGCGCTGGGTATCCCGGTGATCGCCTCCGGCGGCGTCGGTAACCTGCAACACCTGGCCGATGGCGTGATCGAAGGCCACGCCAGCGCGGTGCTGGCGGCGAGTATTTTCCACTTTGGTGAATACACCGTCCCCGAGGCCAAGGCCTACATGGCGGCGCGCGGTATCGTCGTTCGCTAAACGCTGCTGGACACCATGGCGGGCGCGCGGCACTCTCTGCGCTTGCCATGGATTCCGGTAGCCTTCATGTTCAAGACCCTGCTGCTTGCCCTCGCCAGCACCTCCATTTTTATGGTGAGTGCAGCTCACGCCGAAGAACCGTCTGATACCTCCCTGGTGCTGCTGACGGAAAATTTCCCGCCCTACAACATGGCGAAAAACGGCAAGAACTTCGCCAAGGAAGAGAACATCGAAGGCATCGCCGTGGACATCGTGCGAGAAACCTTCAAGCGCGCCGGCATTTCCTACAACCTCACCCTGCGTTTCCCGTGGGAGCGAATCTACAAGCTCGCCCTGGAGAAACCCGGCTACGGCGTATTTGTCATGGCGCGCCTGCCGGATCGCGAAGCGTTGTTCAAATGGGTCGGCCCCATTGGCCCGGACGACTGGGTGCTGCTGGCCAAGGCCGACAGTAAGATCCAGCTTGCCGACCTTGAGCAGGCGCGCCGCTACAAGATCGGCGCCTATAAAGGTGATGCGATTGCCCAGACGCTGGAGAAGCAGGGCTTGACCCCGCTGGTGGTGCTGCGCGACCAGGACAATGCGCAAAAGCTCATGGACGGCCAGATCGACCTTTGGGCGACTGGCGATCCCGCCGGGCGTTACCTGGCACGCCAGGTGGGGGTGACCGGGCTCAAGACGGCGCTGCGCTTCAACAGCGCCCAACTCTATCTCGCGCTGAACAAGGATGTGCCGGATGAGACCGTGGCGAAGCTGCAGGCGGCGTTGGACCAACTGCGCAAGGAGGGTGTGGTCGACCAGATCATGGCGAAGTACCTCTAGCCTTCCGTCGACTCTTTTTTGTGGCAAGCCCTAATGCGGTTCAGTTAAGGCTTTTTTTGTAGGAGCGAGCTTGCTCGCGAAAAACTCACAGGCGCCGCGTTCATTCAGGAAACACGCGTTATCGTTGACGTTTTTCGCGAGCAAGCTCGCTCCTACAGAAGGCGATGTACGCTTAACTGAACGGCATCAGGGCTTTCGAATCGCCACAGAGGTATCAGATCCTTAGCGATAGATGCCGTTCTTACCGTGACCACCCATGGCCTGGTTACCGCGCACACTGATCATCAACTTGATATCGATCCAGTCGACGCCCTGGGCCTTGAGCTTGGGCAGCTCGCGTTCCAGTACCGCCAGGGTCTGCGGGTACGGATGACCGATCATCACTGCCGAACCCTGTTTATGCGCCAGCTTGATCGCGGTTTGCAGTTGCGTGGTGATTGCGGCTTCGGTGCGCTCGTCGTCGAGGAAGACATCCCGCGAGACATGGGCCAGGCCAATTTTCTGTGCCTCGGCGGCGGCGACGGTCTGCGCGCTGGTGCGGCTGTCGACAAAGAATTTGTTGCGTCGTTGCAGGTCGGCCATCAACCAGGCCATCGCCGCGGGCTGTGCGGTCATTCGACTGCCCATGTGGTTGTTGATACCGGCGGTGTAGGGCACGGCCTGGAACGCGGCGTCCAGGCGCTTGCCGAGCTCTTCGATAGGCAGGTCGGGGTGCCAGGCGAACGGACCGGTGGCCGGGTCCATGGGCATGTGCAGGATCACGATCTTGCCGGCCTTGTGCGCTTCGCGGGCGAATTCGGCGGCGTGGGGCGTGTCGGGCATGATTGCGGTGGTCACCGGCCCAGGCAGGGTCAGCACGCGACGATCCCGGGCCAGGTTTTGCCCGAGGTCGTCGATGATGAGGGTCAGGTAGGCTTTGTGCGGCTCGCTGGCGGGAGTCGCGTGAGCGACCCCTGCCAGGCTGCATAGCGCAGCGATGATCAGGGCAAAGCGCATATCAACGGCTGCGCGTAATGCTCAGGCCCTTGAGCAGGCTCAGCGCCTGGGCCAATTGGTAGTCATCGTCCTGCGGCATCGGTTTGGCTTTGGAACCGCTGCCGGTTGGCTGGTCGGCGCCGCCGTTGCCATTGCCCAGGTGGCCTTGCAGGTCCGCTTCCTTGTAGTACTCGCTGTCGACCTCGTTGGTGATCTTGGCCTTGCGCACTTCGATGTCCGGCACGATGCCCTGGGCCTGGATCGAGCGACCGTTTGGCGTGTAGTACAGCGCCGTGGTGATCTTCAGTGCACGCTCGTTGTTCAGCGGCAGCACGGTTTGCACCGAGCCTTTGCCGAAGCTGGTCGTGCCCATCAGCACGCCGCGCTTCTGGTCCTGCAGGGCACCGGCAACGATTTCCGAGGCCGAGGCGCTGCCGCCGTTGATCAGCACGGCCAGTGGTACGTTTTCGCTGAGGTCGTTGCCGGTAGCCGAGAAGCGCAACTCGGAATTGGCGATGCGGCCCTTGGTGTAGACGATCAGGCCCTTGGTGATGAAGTGGTCGACCACTTCCACCGCCGCCTGCAGCACGCCACCTGGGTTGTTGCGCAGGTCGAGCACGATACCGTTGAGCTTCTTGCCGTTGTCCTTGCGCAGTTTGGCCAGGGCCTTGGCCACTTCGTCGCCGGTCTTGACCTGGAACTGGGTAATACGGATGTAGCCGTAGCCTGACTCCAGCAACTGGCTCTTCACGCTCTTGACCGTGATGGTCGCGCGGGCCAGGGTCACGTCGAACGGGGCACCGCCGTCGCGCACCAGGGTCAGGGTGATTTTCTGGCCGATTTTGCCGCGCATCTTGTCGACGGCTTCGGTCATGGTCTGGCCGCGGGTCGGCTGGCCGTTGATCTTGACGATCAAGTCGCCGGCCTGGATACCGGCCTTGGACGCTGGGGTGTCGTCAATCGGGGAGACGACCTTGATCTGGCCGTCCTCGGCGCCGACTTCGATGCCCAGGCCGCCGAATTCACCGCTGGTGCTTTCCTGCAGCTCGGCGAAATCTTCCGGGCCGAGGTAGGCGGAGTGTGGGTCGAGGTTGCTGAGCATGCCCTTGATGGCATTCTCCAGCAGGGTCTTGTCGTCTACGGGTTCGACATAGGCGGCCTTGATCCGGTCCATGACCTCGGCAAAGGTGCGCAGCTCGTCCAGCGGCAACGGCGCCTTGGTGGTCGCGGCCGTGGCGGCAGGTGCAGCCGGTGCGGCCTGGTCGGCAAAAGCCAGAGGCGCGCCGATCACCAGGGCGATCGTCAGGGCCAGCGAAGTGAGGCGGGACAAATGCAGCATGTCGAACGAACTCCTAGTGTAGATGCGCCCCTATCCTTGGGAGCGGCACCATTGTGCGGGATCGCTCGGGCGACCCTGCTGACGAATAGCGAAGTACAGCGCCGGGGTGTCCTGGCCGCCACTGTTACCGACAGTGGAGATGGATTCACCGGCTTTTACAACATCACCTGCCGACTTGAGTAAAGTCTGATTGTGGCCATAAAGGCTCAAATAGCCATTACCGTGGTCGAGAATCACCAACAAACCGGCGCCCCGCAGCCAATCGGCAAACACCACGCGGCCACCGTGTACGGCATGGACCTGGCTGCCAGCAGCGGCGCTGATCATCACCCCGTCCCACTTGGCGCGGGTGTCGTCGCCACGGGTTTCCCCAAAGCGTGCCAGTAGTCGACCATCAACCGGCCATGGAAGTTTGCCGCGCGCGGAAGCAAAAGGGCCGCCGAAGGATTCGCCGGCGCTGGAAACCAGCGGGCCAGGTGCTGCGTGCGCGGGCTTGCGGGGGGCCGGAGCGTCCGTGGTGGCTGCCAGTTCGGCCTCACGCTGGCGCTTTTTTTCGGCTTCCTGCTGGGCGATCAGCGCTTTCTGGCGCGCTTCCTCGGCCTCACGTGCCTGGCGGGCCAGGGTTTCTTCGATGGTCTTGAGTACCTTGGCCAGGTCGGCCTGGTCCTGCTCGCGAGCTTGCAGCTTGGCGTCGCGGGCCTTTACGTCTTCGTTGAGCTTGGCCAGGGCCAGCTGGCGTTCCTTGCGGACCTTGTCCAACTGGTCGCGCTGGACGTCGAGGGCGCTTTTCTGGTCGAGCAACTGCGACTGCTGGTCGGCGATTTCCTGTTCGACATTGGCCAGTTGGCGCAGGGTCTCGTTGAAACCCTTCAATTGCGCCAGGCGTGCCTGGCTCACGTAGTCGTAGTAGGTGAGGGTGCGCGCGAACTTTTCCGGGTTCTGCTGGTTGAGCAGCAGCTTGAGGTACTCCTGGCGGCCGCTCTGGTAGGCGGCGCGGGCCTGGATCGCGATCAGGCGTTGCTGTTCAACGCGTGCGCTCTGGAGTTTTTTTTTCTCAGCGTCGAGTCGCTCCAGTTCCGACTCGCTCTTCTTTAATTCTTTTTGCAGCTCCTGGACCTGTTTCTCCAGCTTGCCCATCTCGGTTTCCGTGCCGCGCAGGTCTTTCTGCACCCCGGATTTTTCTTCCTGGAGCTTGCCGAGCAGTTTTTTCAGCTCGGTAATGTCCTGACGCGTAGCGTCCAACTGTTGTTGGGTTTGCGCGCGCTCATCGGCAAACGCCGGTTGGAGCAGGCAGACAAGAGCGAGGGTAATCAAGGCGCGAAGCATAGAGGCGGGCGACACCACGGAAAGGGACGGCCTAGTATGCCCGCCAAGCGCTGCAAAAAAAACGCCCAATTCAGGCTTCCGGGCAAGATAGGTGCCGAGTGGCGCTGGTATGGCAAAAAGACATCTACCAAACGCGGAAGATCCAATGTGGGAAGGGGCTTGCCCCCGATAGCGGTGTATCAGCCACATAGGTGTCAGCTGATCTACCGTAATCGGGGGCAAGCCCCCTCCCACACTATTTTTCGGTGATTCTGAGAATCAGACCAGAATCGAAGTGCCGGTCATCTCTTTCGGCTTCTCCAACCCCATCAGCATCAACATTGTCGGTGCCACATCCGCCAGCACGCCGCCATTACGCACTTTGAAGTCGCGCTTGCCGACGTAGATGAACGGCACCGGCTCGGTGGTATGGGCCGTGTGGGCCTGCCCGGTGGATTCGTCGGACATCTGCTCGCAGTTACCGTGGTCGGCGGTGATCAGCGCTTCGCCGCCGACCTTTTCCAGCGCATCGACGATGCGGCCGACGCATTGGTCCAGGCATTCCACGGCCTTGATCGCGGCTTCCAGGTTGCCGCTGTGGCCGACCATGTCACCGTTGGCGTAGTTGACCACGATCACGTCATACCGCTGGTGGTCGATGGCGTCGACGATCTTGTCGGTGACTTGCGGTGCGCTCATTTCCGGTTGCAGGTCGTAGGTGGCGACTTTAGGCGACGGGATCAGGATGCGCTCTTCGCCGGGGAACGGTTCTTCGCGACCGCCGGAGAAGAAGAAGGTCACGTGGGCATACTTCTCGGTTTCGGCGATGCGCAGCTGGGTCTTGCCGTTTTTCGCCAGGTAGTCGCCCAGCACGTTGTCCAGGCTGCCTGCGGCAAAGGCTGCGGGGGCGGGGATGCTGGCGGCGTATTGGGTCAGGCCGACATATTGGACTTTTGGCTGGCGCGCACGCTCGAACTCCTTGAAACCGTCTTCGACAAACACACGGCTCAGCTCGCGGGCGCGGTCGGCGCGGAAGTTCATGAAGACCACGGCGTCGCCGTCTTCGACTTTCACCGGCTCGCCGATGGTGGTGGCTTTGACGAACTCATCGCTCTCGCCACGGGCATAGGCGGCTTCAAGGCCCTCCTGGGCGGTGGCGGCGTTGAATTCGGCCTGGCCGTCGACGATCAGGTTGTAGGCCTGGGCCACGCGGTCCCAACGGTTGTCGCGGTCCATGGCGAAGTAGCGGCCGACCAGGCTGGCGATGCGGCCTTTGCCCAGGGCAGCGAAGGTGGCGTCCAGCAGCTCAATGGACGACTGCGCGCTCTTCGGCGGGGTGTCGCGGCCGTCGAGGAAGGCGTGCAGGTAGATCTTGTCGGCGCCCCGCTTGAAGGCCAGTTCGGCCATGGCCACCAGGTGGTCCTGATGGCTATGTACGCCACCGTCGGACAGCAGGCCCATGAAGTGCACCGCTTTGCCGGCGGCGACGGCTTTATCCACGGCCGCGCAGATAGTCGGGTTCTCGAAGAACTCGCCATCGCGGATCGCTTTGGTCACGCGCGTGAAGTCCTGATAGACCACTCGTCCGGCGCCCAGGTTCATGTGGCCGACTTCCGAGTTGCCCATTTGGCCGTCCGGCAGGCCCACGTCCATGCCGGAACCGGAGATCAGGCCGTTGGGGACGGTGGCGGTCAGGCGGTCCAGGACCGGCTTGCGCGCCGAGTACACGGCGTTGTCGTGGTGGCTTTCACTGTGTCCGAAGCCATCGAGAATTATCAGGACCAAAGGTTTAGGCGTAGTAGTCATAGATCCTCTCGCGGCGGTAATTAGTGAAGGGGATTGAAAAGGGAGTGGCAGTTTAAAGCGAAGTTCCGACCACGTCACCGCTTTACGGGGGTTGGCCCCCCCTGGCGGCTGTGTATACTTACCGCCATTTTAACGCCCTGGAACCTCCTTGATGGTTGATCACCTGATTGCATTTGCCACTGCCCACTATCTGCTCGCGGGTGCCTTCGTCATCCTGCTGGCGCTGCTGATCGCTCACGAGATGAGCCGCGGTGGCCGCAGCCTGAGCACGTCGGAGCTGACCGCGCTGGTCAACAAGGATGAGGCGATTGTCGTGGATATCCGCCCGGCCAAGGATTTTGCCACCGGCCATATCGTCGGCGCCCTGAACATTCCGCAGGACAAGCTGATTGCGCGCCTGGCCGAGCTGGAAAAACACAAGGCCAAGACCATCATCCTGGTCGACGCCCAAGGCCAGCACGCCGGCACCCACGCCCGCGAAATGCTCAAGACCGGTTTCACTGCGGCCAAGCTGTCTGGTGGTATCAGCAGCTGGCGCGCCGATAACCTGCCGCTGGTGAAGTGATATGAGCCAGGTTGTCGTCTATTCCAGCGATTGGTGCCCTTACTGCATGCGAGCCAAGGCTTTGCTGGAGAAAAAGGGTGTTGCCTTCGAAGAGATCAAGGTCGACGGCAAGCCCCAGGTGCGTGCCGAAATGGCCCAGAAGGCGGGGCGCACGTCCGTTCCGCAGATCTGGATCGGCACCCGGCACGTCGGTGGATGCGATGACCTGTTCGCCCTGGAGCGCTCCGGTAAACTCGATGCGCTGCTGCACGTCTGACTCCCAACCCCTAAAAGACCCCAAGATCAAGAAGGATCTGCGATGACTGACCAACAGAATACCGAAGCAGCAGAAGCCCAAGGCCCACAGTTCTCGCTGCAGCGCATCTACGTGCGTGACCTGTCGTTCGAAGCGCCGAAAAGCCCGGCTATCTTCCGCCAGGAATGGACCCCAAGCGTTGCCCTGGACCTGAACACCCGTCAAAAGGCACTGGAAGGCGACTTCCACGAAGTCGTGCTGACCTTGTCGGTCACCGTCAAGAATGGCGAAGAAGTGGCCTTCATCGCTGAAGTGCAACAGGCCGGTATCTTCCTGATCCAGGGCCTGGACGAGGCGTCCATGAGCCACACCCTGGGTGCGTTCTGCCCGAACATCCTGTTCCCGTATGCCCGCGAGACCCTGGACAGCCTGGTTACCCGTGGTTCGTTCCCTGCGCTGATGCTGGCTCCGGTGAACTTCGATGCCCTGTACGCTCAAGAGCTGCAGCGCATGCAACAGGAAGGCGCGTCGACGGTTCAGTAATCTCGAACCCGACGCAGAACCCAATGTGGGAGGGGGCTTGCCCCCGATGGCGGAGTGTCAGTCGACATCTATGTGACTGATCCACCGCTATCGGGGGCAAGCCCCCTCCCACATTTG